>JAITHS010000015.1 GCA_031279875.1 Tannerella sp. | reverse complement strand
TCTGCCTTCTGCTTTCTGCCTTCTGCATTCTGCATTCTGCTTTCTGCTTTCTGCTTTCTGCTTTCTGCCTTCTGCCTTCTGCCTTCTGCCTTCTGCCTTCTGCTTTCTGCCTTCTGCATTCTGCATTCTGCTTTCTGCTTTCTGCTTTCTGCTATCTGCCTTCTGCATTCTGCTTTCTGCCTTCTGCATTCTGCCTTCCGCATTCTGCCTTCTCCAAACCGCTTGCAGGGTTCAAGTTTGAATCTAAAAAAAATTTGACATAAAATTATCCGCAAAGTTATAATTATTTTCGTAACTTTGCAGCGTTTTACACTCAATTTTATGTCAGTAGCAACAATAGATGACAGCCGCAAGGTAACTACGCGGCGTCTTACGGAGATGAAGCAACGGGGAGAGAAAATTTCGATGCTCACGGCTTACGACTATTCGATGGCGACAATCATCGACCGTGCCGGTATGGATGTTATCCTCGTCGGCGATTCGGCGTCGAACGTCATGGCGGGAAATCTTACTACTCTGCCCGTTACGCTCGACCAGATGATTTATCACGGCAAATCGGTCGTCAAAGCCGTGCGACGTGCGCTTGTAGTCGTTGACCTTCCTTTCGGCACCTATCAGGGCAATTCAAAGGAAGCGCTCGCGTCGGCGGTTCGCGTTATGAAAGAGACCCATGCCGACTGTATCAAGATGGAAGGAGGCGCAGAGATTCGCGAATCGGTCGAGAGAGTGCTGTGTGCGGGTATTCCGATTATGGGGCATTTAGGGCTTACGCCGCAGAGTATCAACAAATTCGGCACATACGCCGTCCGCGCTCGCGAAGAAGCGGAAGCAAAAAAACTAATTGAAGACGCCCGTTTGCTTGAAGAATTAGGATGCTTCGCTATCGTGCTGGAAAAAATTCCTGCCGAATTGACGCGGAAAGTATCCGAAGAACTTACTATTCCGACAATCAGCATCGGCGCAGGCAAATATGCCGACGGTCAAGTACTTGTGATGCATGATATGCTTGGCATCAACAAAGAGTTTTCGCCACGCTTTCTGCGTCGATACGCTGCTCTTTATGAGACAATTACCGATGCCGTACAATCATATATTAAAGATGTAAAAAGCGGCGAATTTCCAAACGAGACCGAACAGTATTAATATAAACAATATGAGAAGAGAAGAATTGTGGCGCGAAGAACTGCGCAAGACATTGAAAAATAAAGACCGTGCGGCGATACCGCGCGTCAAGATGAACGAACTCGACGCCGATTATCGCAGCCGCTGTAATGAGGAAGTGAATCTCGGATTGACGGCAGAACAGGCTGTGCGTGAGGCTCAACGATGCCTTGATTGCCCTACGCCGTCGTGTATTGAGGGCTGTCCGGTGAATATCAACATCCCCGATTTCATCAAGAATATTGAGCGTGGCAAGTTTCTCGAAGCGGCTGCCGTGCTGAAAGAGACGAGTGCGTTGCCTGCCGTTTGCGGAAGAGTATGTCCGCAAGAAAAACAGTGCGAGTGCCGCTGCATTCACATAAAGATGAAAAAGGAGCCGGTAGCTATCGGCTATCTCGAACGCTTTGCGGCTGATTATGAGCGCGAAAGCGGCAATATCTCCATTCCGCCGACAGCAGCGCGAAACGGTATCAAGATAGCCGTTGCAGGTTCGGGACCGGCAGGGCTGTCGTTTGCCGGAGAGATGGCGAAATACGGCTACGAAGTAACTGTATATGAGGCGCTTCATGAAATAGGAGGAGTGCTTAAATACGGCATACCGGAGTTTAGACTGCCTAACGAAATAGTTGATGTAGAGATTGATGTGCTGCGTAAGATGGGCGTGAGGTTCGTAACAGACTGTATAGTAGGTAAAACAATCACTTATGACGACCTCCGCAACGAAGGATACAAAGGAATATTTGTGGCAAGCGGCGCCGGACTGCCTAACTTTATGAATATCAAAGGAGAAAACCTTATCGGCGTCATGTCGTCGAACGAACATCTGACGCGCGTAAACCTGATGAACGCAGCAAGCGAAGAGAGCGATACGCCTGTTTTTAAAGGTATTAACGTTGCCGTAATAGGAGGCGGCAATACGGCTATGGATTCGGTAAGAACGGCAAAACGACTTGGCGCACGTCGCGCAATGATAGTTTATCGCCGTAGCGAAGAAGAGATGCCCGCACGCATCGAAGAAGTGAAACATGCTAAAGAAGAGGGCGTTGAGTTTATGACACTACATAATCCGATAGAATATATCGGCGACGAGAAAGGTCATGTCATTCAAATGCGTCTTCAAAAGATGGAACTCGGCGAGCCTGACGCTTCAGGCCGACGACGACCCGTAGTTATCGACGGCGCTATCGAAACTATTGATGTCGATGAAGTGATAGTAAGCATCGGAGTTTCACCTAATCCGCTTATACCTAATACTTTCAAAGGATTAGAGATTACTTCCAAAGGCACAATCGTTGTTAACGAATCCGACATGCGGTCGTCGCTGCCTGACGTCTATGCCGGTGGCGATATAGTGCGCGGCGGTGCTACCGTTATCCTCGCTATGGGCGACGGACGTAAAGCGGCGACGGCAATGGCAGCCGCAATAATCAAATAAATAAATGCAATAATTATGGACAACTTTTTATTATCAGACCAAAGCAGTAAAAATTTTATGATAAAAAAGAAAATCATACGATTTTTAGTACTGTCGGGCGATTCGTCGATTTCGGACATCAGCAGAGAGATAGAGATGAGCGTGCCGACAACGACCAAACTTATCGGCGAGTTACAGGAAGACGGCTACGTGCTTGATTTCGGCAAACAAAACTCCGACGGCGGACGACGTCCCAACAGCTATGGCATAAACCCTGATGCCGGTTATTTCGTCGGCATTGACGTTCATCGTAAGAAAACAATGCTTGGCACTGTTGACCTCAAAGGCAGACAGGTCGAAGAAGACGTTGTTATAGAATACAAGCATGAAAACAATTTGGAATCGCTCGAAACGCTTTGCAAACTGATAAACACTTATGTCAACAATTTGCCTGTTCCGAAATCAAAAATCCTCTGTGTAGGCATTAATCTGTCGGGTCGCGTAGAGACTGCCGCCGGCTATTCGCACAGTTTCTTTTATTTCGGCGAGCAGCCCTTATCTCAAATGATAGAAGAACGTATCGGCATACCTGTTACACTCGAAAATGACTCTCGCGCTATGGCTTACGGCGAGTACATGGCAGGAGTAGTTAAAGGCGAAAAAAACATCATCTTCATCAACCTCAACTGGGGATTGGGATCAGGTCTTATCCTCGACGGCAAACTGTATTACGGACATTCGGGCTTTTCGGGCGAGTTTGGGCATATCAGCGCTTTCAACAACGAGATAATATGCGGCTGCGGCAAAAAAGGATGCCTCGAAACAGAAGCGTCGGGCTTTGCAATGCAGCGAATATTGTCGGAAAAATGTAACTCCGGCAGCACTACTATTTTGTCGGAAACCCTTGCCGCAAAAGGCGAAATAAACCTGCAAGAATTTGTTGACGCCGTACTTAAAGAAGATATCCTCGCAATAGAAATTGTAGAACATATAGGACATAATCTCGGACGGTGGCTTGCAGGATTGATCAATATTTTCAATCCCGAATTAGTTGTTATCGGAGGCCCGCTGTCGCTTACACATGATTACATCCGTTTGCCGGTGAAAAGCGCTATAAAAAAATATTCGTTAAACCTTGTAAATCAGGATACGGAATTAGTTGTCTCAAAACTCGGAGAACGTGCCGGATTAGTAGGCGCATGTCTGCTCTCTCGCAGCAAAACTCTTGGGATAGTATGATAACGCACGAATTTCGGCAGGCAACAACCCTTGTATGCGGCGTAACCAAGTGTCTGCCCATGCGGGACTATTGTTGATATGACTCCTCTCACCGGAGACTAAAGTCCCAGGTTAATAAAGTGTCGTCCCGGCGGGACTTCGTATAAGCAGGCAATAAGAAGCGGGTGACTATTCAATTTTGATGAGTAGCCGCCTGTTTTTTTGCATTGGCGCGGGCATTTGAAAATGGCTACGCAGGAAAAAAAGTACCAATCCACGTAGTTTATTCTCCGTGTCTCTTTTTGTCGTTACGAAACGACGAGATCATTGAAACAGTGCTTTCCAGAGATTGTCTTGCGGTGTTTCGGCGATGATTTCGATCGGCTCTTTCGACACAGGATGCGTAAAAGCGATACTGCGAGCATGGAGACTGATGCCGCCGTCGGGATTAGAGCGTGGAGCGCCATATTTCAAGTCGCCTTTGATCGGACAGCCTATTGCGGCCAACTGACTGCGTATCTGATGATGCCGACCTGTCTTCAAATCTATTTCTAACAAATAATAGTTGTCTGATTTGGAAATGATTTTGTAGTGAAGAACGGCTTTTTTCGAATCCGGTTTTTCGATGTTGTTAGCGTAAGTCTTGTTTTGTTTTTCGTTGCGGACTAACCAATGCGTCAGTTCACCCTCTTCCGACGGCGGGCATTTGGCGGTAATAGCCAAGTATGTCTTGCGGATGTCGCCGTTACGGAACATATCGTTGAGGCGCGACAAAGCCTTGCTCGTCCTCGCAAAAAGCACAGCGCCGGTTACAGGGCGGTCTAACCGGTGCGGCACGCCGAGAAAGACCTCTCCCTGTTTGGCATATTTCTCTTTGATATAAGCCTTTAACAGTTCCGAAAGCGGTTTGTCGCCGGTCTTGTCGCCCTGCACAATCTCATGGCAAGTCTTATTAACCGCTATAAGATGGTTATCTTCGTATAAAATCTCCATAAACCGTTAACCATTATCAAAAATATCTTTGAGTTTGATTTTCTCGCCTGCGAAAGTAGAAATCTCTATTTCGGCATCAAATTCAAAACGTTCGGCTTCGCCGTATTTACCGTCTTCACCGATAAGGAATTTAAGGATAGCATTTTCGTAAGGAAACACAACCCAATATTCACGCACTCCGGCGCACTCGTAGAGGCGGAATTTCTCATTCAAATCGTGCTTTGCAGTAGCGAACGACTGTACCTCAATGATCATATCGGGGGCGCCAAGACAGCCGCGCTCGTCAATCTTCGACAAGTCGCAGACAACACATAAATCCGGCTGCACAACGGTATAGATGTCTTTATCTTCTTTCTCGCCGTTCTTTGGCAATCGGACGTCGAAAGGCGCAGGATAAACTTTACATTTACCCTTATGATTCTTTATTATTCTTCTAAACTCACCGCAAAACTCATAAATCAACTCCTGATGTCGGGCGCGAGGTGCAGGCGACATCATCTTGACAATTCCGTCAAACAATTCGTAAACCTTACCATCCATCCAATTCTGATAATCTGCGTAAGAATACCGTTTATTGATGTCTAATGCAACTCCCATAATTTTTAATTTGTAATTCGTAATTAATTCGTAATTTTTAATTTTTAATTCATCAAGTGTTCATTCCTCCGCAGCAATGAATAACCTGTCCGGTTACATAATCTGCCAAGTCGGAAGCGAGAAAGAGCGCCACTTTCGCCACGTCGTCAGGAGTACCGCCGCGACGCAAAGGGATAGTCTTTTCCCATTCTTCGCGCACTTTTTCGGGCAGTGCTGCCGTCATGTCGGTAATAATAAAACCCGGAGCGATAGCGTTAGCGCGTATTCCACGCGAGCCAAGTTCTTTGGCGATCGATTTTGCAAGGCCTATCATCCCTGCTTTGGAGGCGGAGTAGTTTGACTGTCCGGCATTGCCCGACACTCCTACAACCGACGCCATATTGATTATGCTGCCTGCTTTTTGCTTCATCATCACAGGAGTTATGGCATGGATATAATTAAACGCCGATTTGAGGTTGATATTGATAACGGCGTCCCACTGCAACTCCGTCATACGCAGCATCAGTCCGTCTTTTGTTATTCCGGCATTATTGACTAATATATCAATCCGTCCGAAATCCTTTACAACTTCTTCGACCGTTTTGTGAGCATCGTCGAAGATAGCTGCATTTGAGGCATAGCCCTTTGCTTTGACGCCGTAAGCAGCAATTTCATATTCCGTAGTCTTACCGTTGTCGTCGATCGCGAGATCGGTAAAAGCAACGTTAGCCCCTTCGGAGGCAAATTTAAGCGCGATAGCCTTTCCTATCCCGCGTGCGGCGCCTGTTACAAGCGCTGTTTTTCCTTCTAAAAGTTTCATCTTTAATTTGTTTTATATGTAAATTTAGTGCAAAGGTACATAAATTTTTTCAAATGACATACAAACATAAATTTAATGTTTGGGAATTTCGTGATTTCTATGTACTTTTGCACTCTCAAATCAGAAAGAAAATATGTTTGAAAATCTAAATGAAAAACTTGAACGGTCGTTCAAGTTGCTGAAAGGCGAAGGCCGGATAACCGAAATCAACGTTGCGGAGACGCTTAAAGACGTGCGCCGCGCCTTGCTTGATGCCGACGTCAATTACAAAGTAGCGAAGACGTTTACCGACACCGTCAAGGAAAAAGCGATGGGTCAGAACGTGCTGACGGCGCTCAAACCAAGTCAGTTGATGATCAAAATCGTACACGACGAACTCGCTCTGCTGATGGGTGGCTCTGCTACCGATATTAATATCAAAGGCTCACCGGCCGTTATTCTGATGTCGGGATTGCAGGGATCGGGTAAGACGACGTTCTCCGGCAAGTTGGCTAACATGCTGAAAACCAAACGCGGCAAGAACCCGATGCTCGTTGCCGGCGACGTTTACCGTCCGGCCGCTATCGAACAACTGCGCATACTCGGCGAGCAAATCGGCATCCCCGTCTTTTCGGAGCCGGAGAGCAAAAATCCCGTCGAGATAGCGCGCCATGCCATCGCAGAAGCCAAACGGACGGGCAAAGATCTCGTTATAATCGATACCGCCGGTCGCCTCGCCATCGATGAGGCTATGATGCAGGAAATCAAAGCGATAAAAGATGCTGTGAAGCCCGAAGAGATACTGTTTGTGGTTGATGCCATGACAGGTCAGGACGCTGTCAATACGGCGAAAGAATTTAATGACCGCCTTGATTTTAACGGCGTTGTGCTGACCAAACTCGACGGCGATACACGTGGCGGAGCAGCGCTCTCAATACGCTCGGTAGTGAACAAACCAATCAAATTTGTCGGAACAGGCGAAAAGATGGATGCTTTGGACGTGTTCCACCCCGAACGTATGGCAGACCGTATTCTGGGAATGGGCGACATCGTATCGTTCGTCGAACGCGCTCAGGAACAGTTTGATGAGGAAGAAGCCCGCCGTTTGACTAAACGTCTTGCCAAAAATCAGTTTGACTTCAACGACTTTCTCGGTCAGATAAAGCAAATCAAGAAAATGGGTAATTTGAAAGACCTCGCTTCGATGATACCGGGCGTCAATAAGATGATGAAAAACATTGATGTTGACGACAATGCGTTCAAAAACATCGAAGCTATCATCTATTCCATGACGCCGGAAGAACGTACTAATCCGGCTATCCTCAACGGCACACGCCGTCTGCGAATAGCCAAAGGCAGCGGTACTAACGTACAAGAAGTGAACCGTTTAGTGAAACAGTTCGACGACGTGCGCAAGATGATGCGCACCATAACAACCTCCGGCGTCGGAGGAGCAAAAAAAATGATAGGGAGGAGATAGTGGTGAGTGGTTACAATACATAAACAATATGGAACAATACAAACTGATTGACGGCAAGGAAGTTGCCGCGCATATAAAACTAAAAATCGCCGCTGATACGGCTGCAATAAAGGTAGCAGGCGGCAAGACGCCACATCTGGCGGCAGTACTTGTAGGACATGACGGCGGCAGTGAAACGTATGTAGCCAACAAAGTGCGCACATGCGACGAACTCGGCTTCAAATCAACGCTTATCCGCTACGAAGACGACGTAACGGAAGCGGCATTGCTCAAAACGGTTGACAATCTCAACAACGACGCCGACATCGACGGCTTCATCGTTCAACTGCCTCTGCCGAAGCATATTTCGTCGCAAAAAATCATCGAAGCCATTGATTGGCACAAAGATGTGGACGGCTTCCACCCCGTCAACGTCGGACGTCTATCGCTCGGACTGCCGTGCTTCAAGTCGGCAACGCCGGCCGGTATCTGCGAATTGCTAAAATACTACAACATCGAAACAAAAGGTAAGCATTGCGTTATACTTGGTCGCAGCAATATCGTCGGCAAACCCGTAGCCATGATGCTGATGCAAAAAGCCGTGCCGGGAGACTGTACCGTAACCGTTTGCCACAGCCGCACGCCCAACATCCGCGAGATAAGCCTCACAGCCGACATCATTATCGCCGCTCTCGGCGCTCCCGAATTTCTCACCGCCGACATGGTTAAAGAAGGCGCCGTAGTAATAGACGTCGGCACTACTCGCGTACCTAACGCACAGACTAAAAGCGGTTTCAAACTGACGGGCGACGTCGCATTTGCCGAAGTAGCCCCTAAATGCAGTTATATCACCCCCGTACCCGGAGGCGTAGGACCGATGACAATCGTATCGCTGATGATCAACACCCTTCAAGCAGCGAAACAAAGGAATTAATCAAGAGTATGTCTTCACTTTAAACGCTTTGGCTACGATCTGCCGTATCTCCCAGCGGTCGCGCACTAAAGATGCGGCACAGGCTTGCATCAGGCAGTTGCCGGCAGCCGTTGCTTCCGATGGGCCGGCTATAACGGGGATACCGAGCGCCTTTGCCGTCATTTGGTTGATAAGCGTATTTTGAGAACCGCCGCCGATGATATGCAGTTTGTTGAGCGGGAAATCAACCATTCCTGAAAGCATTGTCATCATTTCGACATAGCGACCGACAAGGCTCTCGAAGATGCAACGCACGTATTCGCTGTCGGTTGTGGGCGGTTTCATTCCGTTTTCTTCGCATACATGCGCCAGCATTGCCGTCATACTCGCAGGATTGATGAACCGCAGGTCGTCGGGATTAACCGTCGATTTGAAACCCTCCGCCGCAACTGCCATTTCCATGATTTGGGTATAGTTATACTCCCGTCCTTCTTTTGCCCATTCCTTGCGACACTGCTCTAAAAGCCACATTCCGGTGATATTTTTCAGGAAACGTGTCGTTCCTTCTACGCCACCTTCGTTGGTAAAATTGTTGTTAAACGCTTCTTTCGTCAATATCGGTTTGTCTGTTTCGACTCCGAGAAGGCTCCACGTGCCGCTGCTGAGGTATGCGAAATTGCGGTCTGACGCCGGTACTGCAAGCACTGCCGATGCTGTGTCGTGTCCTGCGACGGCTACTACCGGAACGTGTCCGATACCCGTTTCTTCTGCCAGATAGTCTGTTAATGAGCCTATTACCGTTCCGGGTTCTACTAACGGGCATAGTAACGACGGCTTTAATCCGGCGGCTGACAGTAAAGATGTTTCAAACCGGCGCGTTACGGGGTTGAGAATCTGCGAAGTAGATGCTTCGGTATATTCGCAAATCTTCTTGCCGGTAAGCATATACGCCAGTAAATCAGGCATAAACAGAATTTCGGATGCTGCTTTAAAAGGCGCGTAATTTTCATTATCAGCGGCATAAAGTTGAAACAGGCTGTTGAAATTCATTACCTGTATGCCTGTCAGCGAATATACTTTTTCACGCGGCATTACTTGTGCGAAATATTTGTCTGCCATACCATCAGTATAAGGGTCGCGATAGGCTCGCGGAAAGCCGAGTATAGAGCCGTCGGCGCCGATATAACCGAAATCAACGCCCCATGTATCGATACCGATAGACGTCGGGCGGATGCCCTGACGGGCGCATTCTTTAAGTCCCTCTTTAAGAGATTTATACAGTCCGGCGATATCCCAATAATATCGTCCGTGAAGTTGCATGACAGCGTTCGGAAAGCGTGTCAGTTCACGCATCTCGAAATCGTCGCCTTGCAGGGAGCCGAGTATTGAGCGTCCGCTCGTTGCTCCGAGGTCAAATGCCAGAAAATAATGTTTTGCCATAAGAATTGAACAATTAAAAATTACGAATTAAAAATTACGAATTATGGGATGACGGTACCACGAACCCTTGCAGTGGTTTTAACCCTGCAAGCGGTTTGGAGCTTAACGAGTAAAAATGGAACAGCAAAAATCAGTATTATCCAAAGCCACACTTTGTTATTGGGTGGCGGTGGCGGGTCTGTCGAGTTGATAAGTTGCTCAATATCAGCGATAGCGGTCTCTTGCGACGGGATGTTGAGATAGTGCCATTTTTTCAATACCGTGCCTGATTTTAGCAACACCAACCCCGGATTGGAGCGTATCATAGTTTTGAGCGTAACGTCGTCGGCGGTCAGGAAAGGATACTCGGCGCCGGTAGTTTTGACCCATACCGTAATCCATTCCGGTGCCGAACTCGTTACACAGTAGAACTTTATGTCATGCTCGCGGGTGTAGTCATAGATGTAGTTGATTTCGTCAATTGTTTTGTCGCTTGCCTTGTCGAGGTAAGGCGCGACGAGCAGGAACACTTTCGCGCCGTCTTCAAGCAGCAAGTCGGCAATGTTATTATCCTTGTTATCATACAGTTCGAAAGAAATTATCGGCGGAACGAAACCACGCTTCACAATTTTTTGTTCTTTAAACGTCCATGTCGAATCGGCTTCTTCCAACTCGCTCATTTTAAACTGTTTATCGCGACCGTTTTTGGTATAAACAAACTCCACTTCATCACGCGGGGCGTCGTCGGGTATAGTCATCTGCGTCGGGATATGCGCACCGATTTTGTAGGGGCGGAAGTCAACTACCGGCAAGTTGTAATAGTTCCAATATTGGAAACACATAATAAAAACATACGCAAAGACAGGCACAAACAGGCGTGTATGTTTAGAGTAAAACGGCGTCATTTTGCGTTTCCAAACAAAAGTTACAACGGCGGCGGGCAGCAGGATGAGAGCATTCTTAAAAAACGTTTGCCAGTTAGTGATAATCAGCGCGTCGCCGAAGCATCCGCAGTCGTGAACGGGGTTAAAAATTGCCAAATAGAGCGTCAGCAGCGTCATAAACGACATGAAGAGCAGTATAATAAGAGTAGTCCATCGGCGATAGACCGCCAGCAAGATAGATACTCCCATCACAAACTCTATTGCCGAGAGATTGATTGAGGTAAAGAACGCGATGTCGTTGAACGCCGACAAGTTGAACGCTCCGAAGTAATCGTTCTGCTTCAGCGCCCCACCGACGGGGTCAATAGCCTTCATCATTCCCGAAAAGATGAACGTCGCGCCGAGTATGATGCGGCAAAATGCGGTAATGATTTTTTTCATTGTTTGGAGGATTTTATCGCTTTCGCTTTGCCGGATTTATCGCTTTTGACGGCGGATTCGAGTATTTCGACTACTAAAAGGTTGTTTTCTAAGGCGGAAAGGTCGTATGGCTGTGGGATAATTTCGCCTCTGACGACGGCTTTAAAGTAGTAAAAAGAATCGTTGTAAGGAGTTTTCAGGGGTGTAGGGGTCGGTTGGGTTTCTTTGCCGTCGGCATAAACGCGCATTTTTTCGGCATTATCCTGATAGATATAGCCTTTGGTACCGTAGATATGCATGTCTTTGCGATTAAACGCCCAATTCCACGACGCCATGAGTTGGACGACGACGTTATCGTATTCGATTATAACGGTTGCGTCGTCGTCCACTCGCGGATATTTGTCGGGTTTTTGGTGGTTAAGGACACCATAAACACGTTTGGGTTTCTCGCCTTTGAGCAGCCATGTCGCCAGATTAGCGCCGTAGCAGCCGAAATCCATGACTGCGCCGCCGCCGTTGAGAACGGGGTCGGTCAGCCAGTCGGTAAACTCTTTGCCGCACCTTATTTCAAACGGTCCCTGATGTCCGTCGTAAACGTTGATGCGTGTGATGTCTCCTATAATGCCCTGATTAACAAGATTATATGCTTCGTGATTAGTATTATACCATGTCGTTTCGTAGTTTGTCAGCAAGTGAATTTTATGCTTGCGGGCAAGTTTAGCCATGCGGTCGGCATGTTTAGTATTTACAGCGAGCGGTTTTTCTACCATCACGTGAACACCTCGCGGGGCACAGGCTTCGACTACTTTGAGGTGGTCGAAAGTAGAGCCGTATGCCACTACCGCTTCGGGTTTGGCACTGTCGAGCATATCATCAAGGTCGGCATAAAAAAGCGACGTGTCGAGTTTGTTGCGCAAACGATTGTCGGCAAGCAGTTTTGCATCATTTTCGGCAACACCGACAATAACGAAATCACCTCTTTCCACACGACGGACAACCTCGTTGAGATGACCGTGTGACAAGCCTGCTATTCCGATACGAAGCGGTTGTTGCGCAAATAACGGAAATGCCGACAATGTAATTACAAGAGTAAAAAGTAGTTTCATTTACCATCCGAGCCGTCGTTCGTCAGTTTTTCGATTTCTTTCAATTTATCACCCATATCAAGGTTGTAATAAATATTGCGAAGAGCGAACAGATTTTCGGGGATATCAGAATTGAGTTTAAACGATTTCTCGTAATACGGTAAAGCCTTTTTGAACAGTTCTTTAGCTTTTTCCTTTTCTTCGTTGTATTTCTTCATATCTGATATTTCGTTGGCCATATCCAACTGTGCGACAGCCCTATTGAAGTAGATACGTCCGAGATTTGATTGCGATTCGGCGACGTCAGGGTCTAATTCTATTGATTTGAGATATAATTCTTCCGCTTTTACATCATCTTTATAAGAGGTCTCGTAGATACGTCCGGCAACATCATAGAGTTGTGCGCTTGTAGGGTCAGCCTGAATAGCCTTTTCGAGCAGTGTCAAAGCTTCTTTGTGGCGGTCTGAATGGAGGTAGATATTGATGAGATTGATGATAAAGTGCTGTTCTGTCGGAAAAAGCGCCAGCCCTTCGAGCATAGTTTTTTCGAGGTTGAGCGTATCGTTCAGTTTTCTGTACTCTTCGCCGAGGTATTGCAGCATTTCGTTTTGGTTGAAATCCTGTTTACTGGCGCGTGTCAATGTAGCGATAGCTGCTTGGGAGTCGTTAGACTGAATTGCCGCAATTGCCGCATAATAGACAGCAAAAACGTACTGCGAATCAACTGGTACTTCTTCGTCTTTTTTCGGAGGTTTGACGCCTTCCTTAATCAGTGTACCGTCTTTGATTTCAATCATCTGATTGAAAAACTGATACGACTTTTTATAGTCCTTTTGTTCAAAGTAATATATGGCGCCGTTCATGTAATAGGGCATGTTAGCCTGCATAATTGCCTGCATATCTTTCGTTACTTTAGGTTTCACTTTTCCTTTGGCGTCCGGAATTTTGTCTAACTCGTAGGCTTTAAGGAAGTAGGGATAAACCTCAAAAAGGGCTCCATACATAATTGCGCTGTTAGGTGTTTGCCCTAACGGCAGTTTAAGATTTTCGGAATCAAACAATCTGCTTTCGATATCTCCGGCTGTAAACCACGTTTTAGCGTCGTCTTTTGTTTCGGGATGTTCGAGAGCGGCTTTAATTTTAGCCTTTGCTTCCGTAAAATTAGGTTTAGTGTCTTTTGCCAGTCTCGCTGCGTCGGCGACGGCTTTTTTCTGTCCGAAAGCAATCATAGCTGTCAGACAAAGTCCAAATGTTAAAAATATTCTTTTCATGTCGTTAAAAAATTTAGTTAGTAATATAGTTATTTTAGTTATCTTCTTCTTCGGGTTCTTCGGGATCCGCTATTGCAGGTTCTTGATATAGTGTTTCTTCTTCCAAAACGGCTTTTTCTTCTTCCGTCTCCGAAATGACCTTACAAACGGATGCTATTTCGTCGTTACGTTTTTCCAAATTTATCAGTCTAACACCTTGCGTTGCGCGACCAATGACGTGCAAATTTACAACATTTATTCGAATTGTAACACCTGATTTGTTAATAATCATCAAATCATTTTCATCGGTTACGGTTTTGATGTCAACTAATTTACCGGTTTTGTCTGTTACGTTGAGGGTTTTGACGCCTCTACATCCGCGGTTGGTGATGCGGTAATCGTCTATTTTAGAGCGTTTTCCGTAGCCTTTTTCGGATACGACGAGGATAGATTCTTTCTCCGGATCTTTGATACAAATCATGCCTACGACGCAGTCGTCGCCGCCGTCGAGCATCATGCCTCTAACGCCTGCTGCGGTGCGTCCCATACATCGTACTTTGCTTTCGTTGAAGCGGATAGCGCGTCCGTTTTTGTTGGCTACAACTACTTCTTGTCGGCCGTTGGTCATGCGTACCTGTATCAAGCCGTCGCCTTCACGGAGGGTTATGGCGTTGACGCCTTTTTGTCGCGGATGTGAGTATGCTTCGAGCGATGTTTTCTTTATCACGCCGTTACGTGTGCAGAAAATGAGATAGTGGGAGTTAACGAAATCGGCGTCGGTAGTGAGATTTTTGACGCGGATGAAGGCGTTGACGCGGTCGTCGGGGTCGATGTTTAAGAGGTTTTGAATGGCGCGTCCTTTTGAGTTGCGTGCGCCTTCGGGTATTTCGAATACTCGCTTCCAATAACATCTGCCTTTGGCGGTGAAAAACATCAGAGTAGCGTGCATTGAAGCGGGATAGATGTATTCCACAAAGTCTTCTTCGCGTGTTTCGGAGCCTTTCGACCCTACTCCACCGCGCGCTTGCGCACGAAATTCCGACAGTGGCGTCCGTTTGATGTATCCGAGATGTGAAAGAGTGATAATCATCTGGTCATCAGCATAAAAGTCTTCCGGATTAAGTTCTTCCGAAGCGTACTGTATGTCGGTTTTGCGTTCGTCGCCGTAGCGGTCGATGATTTCCTGAAATTCTTCGTTTATTACATTATATAATATGTCTTCATTTTCGAGGATTTCTTTTAAATGGGAGATAAGTTTTTGAATATCATCATATTCGGCGTGAAGTTTGTCTTGTTCGAGACCTGTAAGTTGTCGCAGCCTCATTTCGACGATAGCGCGGGATTGGATTTCCGACAGTTCAAATCGCGACATTAGGTTCCGAATTGCTTCCTGCGGATTGTTGGACGCCTTAATTATTGCTATGACTTCGTCGATATTGTCGGACGCAATGATGAGGCCTTGCAGGATATGAGCTCGTTCTTCGGCTTTTTTGAGTTCAAATTTGGTGCGTCGTATCACGACTTCTTTGCGGTGGTCAACGAAGCATCCTATCATGTCTTTGAGGTTGAGCAACTTGGGACGTCCGTTAACGAGTGCTATGTTGTTGACGCTGAACGATGATTGCAGCGCGGTCATTTTGTAGAGTTTGTTTAACACTACGTTGGCGTTGGCGTCGCGTTTCACATCTACTACGATACGCATACCCATACGGTCGGATTCGTCGTTGACATTGCTCACGCCGTCGAGCCGTTTTTCGTTGACTAATTCGGCGATATATTCAATCAGTTGTGCTTTATTGACGAGATATGGTATTTCGCTGATTACTATCTTGTCGTGTGACTGTCCAGATTCTATTTCGGCTTTTCCGCGCAGCACAATTCTGCCTCGTCCGGTTTCAAATGCTTCTTTTACTCCGGCATAGCCGTAAATAGTTGCTCCGGTAGGGAAATCGGGCGCTTTGACGTATTTCAAAAGCCCGTCGATATCTATTTCTCCGCGTGCGTCCACGTAAGCCTTACATGCTTCCAATACTTCGGTCATGTTGTGGGGCGGCATGTTGGTAGCCATTCCGACGGCTATTCCCGAAGCGCCGTTAATCAGCAGGTTGGGAATGCGGGTCGGCAGCACGGTCGGTTCATGTAATGTATCGTCGAAATTGAGTTGAAAATCTACCGTATCTTTGTCGATATCGCGGAGCATCTCTTCGGCAAGTTTGCTTAATCGGGCTTCGGTGTATCGCATCGCAGCGGGACTGTCGCCGTCAACCGAGCCGAAGTTGCCCTGTCCGTCAACGAGCGTGTAGCGCATTGACCATTTCTGCGCAAGGCGTACCATAGCGAAGTAAACCGAACTGTCGCCGTGCGGATGATATTTACCGAGCACATCTCCCACCATTCTTGCCGACTTCTTATATGGTTTGTCGGAATTGTTGCCTAACTCATTCATTCCAAACAGGATACGTCGGTGGACGGGCTTAAATCCGTCTCTTACGTCGGGGAGAGCGCGTGATACGATGACGGACATTGAGTAATCAATGTACGCCGATTTCATCTCATTATTGATGTCAATTTTTAAAATTCTATCTTCTGTCATCTTCAATTTTTTAGTTCAACTTAAAGAGCTAAAAGTTTAGTATATAGGCGATTGGCAACATCGTCATATCAAAAATAGCCCTTAAAAAACGTGTAAATGTACGGTTATTTTTTGAAAATATAAAATTTTTTGAGTTTTTTTTCTCATATTTTCATAAAAATCTGCGTAAAGTTTTGTTTTACAAGTTTTTTAACTTCGTCCATGTCGGCTTGTTCGCCTGTTTCGCGTTCAATGGACGTAACGCCTTTGTTTGTGAAGCCACATGGATTGATGTAAGAGAAGTATTTCAGGTCTGTATTGACATTGAGCGCGAAGCCGTGCATGGTAACGCCTTGCGAACAGCGTAGCCCGATAGCGCAGATTTTGCGTACGGCAGGTGTCAGCGGGTCAAGCCATACGCCGGTCGCTTTCGCCAAACGGGTGGCGTTGATGCCGTAATGACTGATAGTGCGGATGACGGTTTCTTCCAATCCGTGTACAAACTCCCTGATTTCGACGCCGTAATCGCGTATTCGCAGGATAGTATAAACGACTAACTGACCGGGGCCGTGATATGTTATATCTCCTCCTCGGTTGATTTTAATCAACTGTGTATCTGTCGGTTGATGTAGCATATTTGATGTGTCGCCGTTCCTGCCGAGTGTGTAAACGTGCGGATGCTCAACAAAGAGTACGCGGTTTGTCCCGCCTGTCTGCACGTCTTTCATCAGTTCTTCCTGCATTGTCCATGCAGCTTGATAATCAATAAGTCCGATATCTTGAAATTCAGTCATAAGAGTTGAGAGTTGAGAGTTGAGAGTTTGGCATAAACGATAGGGATGACGGTACCCCAACCCTTGCAGTGGTTTTAAACCCTGCAAGCGGTTTGGAGCTTACGTCCGTCATTGCGAGGAGGAATGGTAGCACCAAACGAAAGGTAATGACGGTACCACGCAATGACGAATGCCCTGTACGTCATCAAATTTCGGATGCCTGAAAAACATAATTTTTAATTCTTAATTCTTAATTTTTAATTTTTAATTAAAACAAGTGTTTTTCGGCATGAAAGCTTGACCGCACTAACGGCGCGCTTTCGACAAACCGAAAACCCATCTCTAATCCTGCAACGCGGTATTGTTCAAACACATCAGGGTGGATATACTCCGCCACTTCGATATTTGCTTTCGACGGACGCAGATATTGCCCAACAGTCAGCACGCTGCACCCTGCATTGCGCAAATCGCGCATCGTTTCAAGTACTTCGTCGTGCGTTTCGCCTAATCCGACCATTATTCCCGACTTGGCAACGGCACGACCAGATGCCGCGATATGCTCAATAACGGTAAGCGACAGTTCGTAAGTCGCACGGCTGCGGACGGCTTTCGACAGTCGGCGCACCGTTTCCATATTGTGAGAAATAATTTCGGGAGATGCGTTTATGACCATGTCTATCAACTCTTTACGCCCCTGAAAATCAGGGATCAGCGTCTCCATCGTAACTAACGGATTTGCAGACCTGACAGCGCCGACAACTTTTGCCCAGTGCGACGCGCCGAGGTCGGGCAGGTCGTCGCGGTCAACCGACGTCAGCACCGCATGTTTGAGGCGCAACAGTTTGACTGACTGCGCAATATTGTCGGGTTCGGCCGGGTCTAACGGCGCGGGACGTCCGGTAGTAACGTTACAAAACTTGCACGAGCGGGTACAAATATCGCCGCCGAGCATGAAAGTAGCCGTACCGTTACCCCAACATTCGCCGCGGTTAGGGCACAAAGCACTCGTACAGACCGTATGCAATCCGTGTCGGCGTATCACCTCGCCTACGTAAGCAGGGATTTCACCTTGTGGTAATCTTACTTTTAACCATTCCGGCTTTCGTATCATACTGCAAAAGTAGGAAAAAATAATTAACAATTAAGAGTTATTTTCAAAATTTTATGCTACCTTTGTCGTAAATTTTTGATATTTATGAATAAACAACCGTTAAAAATCCGGTCGGAATTATATCCTTTACGCTTTGAGCCGATACTCAAAGAAGTTATCTGGGGCGGCGGCGATATTCGTCCGTTT
>JAITHS010000407.1 GCA_031279875.1 Tannerella sp. | reverse complement strand
TCCTGCAATCCTGTAATTCCGAATTGCTTCGTTCCTCGCAATTACGGACGTAAGCTCCAAACCGCTTGCAGGGTTTAAAACCACTGCAAGGGTTCGTGGTACCGTCATTATGAACGAGGAAACAAGGGGACGAGGAGACAAGGGGACGAGGAGACAAGGAGACAAGGAAACGAGGAAACAACAAAACAATACAATACAAACCAACAAACAAATGAAACATCAATTTTTTTTCATCCTGACCATGCTAACGATCATGGCGGCAAATGCCCAAAGCGGCATTACTCCCGACCCAAGCGGCAAATCTTGGAACATTATCACTAATAACGCTGCCTACCGGATTACGGTATCGGCTAACGGCGACGTTCAAGGAGCGTTTTTCGGCGCCAAAACCGGAATAGAAGTTCCTGCGCCCGCATTAGGCAACGAACTACCCGTGCGCGGCGGCTACCAAAACACGACGCCCTCATTAGAAGCGGTATTTGCCGACGGCGTCAGAGACGTTGAACTCGAATTTATGAGCGCCGAAATCATAACGACAGACGGTCGCGAAACGCTCGTAATAAAGCAGCGAGACAAATTTTATCCGTTGGAAATCAAGCAGTTTATCCGTATCCTGCCTGAATACGACCTCATCGAAAAATGGAACGAGGTAAGCAACACCGGCAAAAAAGGCGTCGTCAAAATCGAAAACCTGCAATCAGGAACATTTTTCCTGCCCAAAGACGATTACGAACTGACGCATTTCGGCGGTATCTGGGGTAACGAGTTCAGACCGGCAAAAACAAAACTGACTTTCGGCCTTAAAACGCTGCAAACCAAAGATTTCAAGTCTTACGGCTCGTCAACTTTTATCATTACCGGAGCCGACGAAAACAAAGCGTGGTTCGGCTCGTTGGCATACAGCGGCAACTGGCGCATGGATTTCGAGAAAACGTTCAACGGAACGCTACAAATTACCGGCGGCGTCAATTTCTGGGACACCGAAATAAACCTTAAACCCGGCAACAGCTACCAAACGCCGCGCATCGTTATCGGATACACCGAACAAGGACATGACGGCGTAACATCCTCACTGTCAGACTATATCAGAAACGAGTTGCTGCCCGAAAAACACCGCACCAAACTGCGTCCGGCGCTTTATAACAGTTGGTATGCCACTACTTTCAACGTCAACGAAGAACAGCAGTTGAAACTTGCTCAGGTAGCGAAAGACATTGGTATTGAGATGTTTGTGATTGATGACGGCTGGTTTCGCGGGCGTGTCAACGACAAAGCCGCATTAGGCGACTGGACGGTTGACAAGAATAAATTCCCCGACGGTTTGCAGCCGATGATTAAGAAAATCAACGATTTAGGTCTTGATTTCGGCATCTGGATAGAGCCTGAAATGGTCAATCCCAACAGCGACCTCTACCGCGAGCATCCCGACTGGGCGTTCCACTATCCAAATCGCGAGCGTCATACCGGACGTAACCAACTGATGCTCAACCTCGCCCGCGAAGACGTCTGTGAGTATCTATATCAAAGTTTTCATAATCTATTGAAAGACAACAACATCAAATTTATCAAATGGGATATGAACAAATCGTTGACCGACGCCGGATTTATGTCGGCAAAAGCCGATGAACAGAGGGCGGTCAGGCTCAAATATGTTGACAATCTATATAAATTAGTCAAACGTCTGCGCGACGAATTTCCGGACGTGTGGTTTGAAAACTGTTCGAGCGGTGGCGGACGCATTGATATGGGCATATCGCAACTGTTTGATTTCAACTGGGCAAGCGACAATACCGACCCCGTTGAACGCATCTTTATTCAGGACGCTTACCTGTCGATAATGCCCGCCAATACGATGATTTCGTGGACTACTCACGAAGACTGGCACAAACAGCAGCATCCGCTTGACTTTAAGTTTGACGTATGCCTCGCAGGGGTACTCGGAGTTGGTAATGATATAACCAAATGGACTGACAAAGAGAAAGATATAGCCCGCGAAAAGATTGCCCTCTACAAAGAAATCCGCGCCATAACCCATCGTGGCGACTGTTACCGTCTCATTTCACCTTATCAAGCCAACCGCAGTGTGCTGCAATTCGTATCCAAAGACAAAAGTCAAGCCGTCGTGTTCGATTACCGTTTGGCGGAATATCCTGCAAATGCCGTTGCCGAAACAACGCGCTCGTCATTAGTCCGTTTGCGAGGCTTACTGCCTGACGTTCAGTATAAAATCGACGGTTTCGACCGCCCGTTCAGCGGCGCTTACCTCATGCAACAAGGCATTAACTTGCCGCTCAACGGCGCTTTCAAAAGCAGGATATTAAAAATTATTAGAATATGAAGCGTTATATTGTAAATATTTTAATAATTGTCGGTATGATTTCATGTTCAAAAGGAGTTGAAGAAATCGACCTTGCAGGCGTTTGGCGCTTTGCTATTGACGCTAACGACGCGGGTATAGGCGAAAAATGGTACGACAAATCGCTTTCCGATACGTTACGACTGCCCGGTTCGATGCAGGAGCAAGGCTTTGGCGAAGACGTCAGCCTTACTACTCAATGGACAGGCAATATTGTTGACAGTTCGTTCTTCAAACTACCCGAATATGAGCCGTTCAGACAAACGGGGAATATCAAAATACCATTCTGGCTTCAACCCAACAAATATTATGCCGGAGTAGCGTGGTATCAAAAGGAAATCAACATTCCAGCATCGTGGAAAGACCGGTATGTCGAACTTGAATTAGAGAGGACACACTGGGAAACAACTGTTTACGTTAACGGAACAAAGGTCGGCAAAAGTAATGCCATGGCAGTGCCGGTACGCATTCCGCTAAACTCTACCGGGCGTGTAACACTGTCATTGCGGGTTGACAACCGCGTCCATATCCCTGTGGGAGTCAATTCTCACAGCGTATCCGATCATACGCAGTCGAACTGGAACGGCGTTGTCGGCTCAATACGCCTTACATCCCGCCCTGCCACTCATATCGATGCCGTCAGGGTATATCCCGACATCAAAGCGAAAAAAGCGCGGATCGAAGTCGATATTTTGAAAAAAGACCCTGCCGAAAAGGTCGGTCTGAAACTCAAAGTTGCAGATCCTTCGCAGCCTTCCGGTAAATCGATATTGGAGACATCTCTGCGGTCGGAATCAACGACCATGACAGCCGAAATAGAATTAGGCGATAAAATGCTGTTGTGGTCTGAAAACGAACCTAATATCTATTCGTTGGAAGTAGAACTCAAATCCGACGACGGCACAGACGTCAAAAAGATCAATTTCGGAATGCGTGAGTTTCGTGCGCAAGGCACACAGTTTGCCGTCAACGGAACGCCGATATTTCTGCGCGGCACGCTCGAATGTTGCATCTTCCCGCTGACAGGATATCCGGCTATGGATGAAGCGTATTGGGAGAAAATATACCGCCGATGCAAGGAGTTCGGCCTTAATCATGTACGTTTTCACTCTTGGTGTCCGCCCGAAGCCGCTTTCATTGTTGCCGACCGTGAAGGAATTTATTTACAAGTCGAATGTGGCTCGTGGGCTAATCAGGGTTCGTCTCTTGGAGACGGCAAACCTATCGACCAATGGCTCTATGACGAAAGCGAACGTATTGTCAATGAATACGGCAATCACCCATCGTTTTGTATGTTTCTCTACGGCAACGAACCGGCGGGCAAGAACATGAGACAATATCTTACCGCTTTTGTTAATCACTGGAAATCAAAGGATTCGCGTCGCGTCTATACTTCCGGCGCGGGATGGCCATATTTACCTGTATCCGATTTTAACAGCGACTACCTGAAAGTGCGGATTCAGGAGTGGGGCGCCGGTTTGAGGAGCATCATCAACGGACAGCCGCCGCGTACCGACTACGACTGGCGGGCGGGAATAGACGGAAAAAACATGCCCACCGTTAGCCACGAAATAGGGCAGTGGTGCGTTTATCCCAACTTTAATGAAATAGCGAAATACACCGGCGTTTTGAAGGCTAAAAACTTTGAAATCTTCCGTACGACACTGCAAAATCATAACCTCGCCGATATGGCGGACAAATTTTTATATGCGTCCGGACGGCTGCAAACGCTTTGTTATAAAGCAGATATAGAAGCGGCGCTACGGACGCCCGGCTTCGGAGGCTTTCAACTTCTTGATTTACATGACTTCCCCGGACAAGGTACGGCATTAGTAGGCGTTCTTGACCCGTTCTGGGATACAAAGGGCTACGTCGAAGGCGCGGAATACAGCCGTTTCTGCAACAGCGTAGTACCTCTCGCAAGGATGCCTAAACTGCTCTACACTAATAAAGATACCGTTAAAGCGTCGATTGAGATTGCCAATTTTTCCGGCAAACCGCTCAAAAACGCCAACGTAACGGTAAGAGGCGAGATATACAAGAGCGGCGAAGCTGTTACTGCTTACAGCAAAAATCACGATATCCCTGTCGGTAATTGCATCGCCGTTACAGACCTGTCATATCCGTTGACTGATATTCCTGCGCCGTCGCAAATAGTTGTAACTGTGAATGTTGCAGATAGAGAAACGGGGAAAACATACTCCAATTCTTGGAATTTTTGGGTATATCTTGCAGAGGAAAGCGCTTCGACAGGCTCAGCAACAGGGACGTTTTTCACAACTGACACAAAGCAGGCTATCGCTAAGGCACAAGCGGGTGGCAATGTGTTGCTGTGCATTCCAAAAGCGACGCTCAACCCCGAAAAAGGCGGCAACATACAGGTAGGCTTCTCGTCGATTTTCTGGAATACGGCGTGGACCAAAGGTCAGGCGCCACACACTCTCGGCATTTATTGCGACCCGAAACATCCCGCTCTCGCGGCTTTTCCCAACGATGGTTACAGCGATTACCAATGGTGGGATGTCGTAACCGGCAGCGCAGCGATCATTATCGATAACATGCCGAAAGACTTGAAACCAATCGTTTACCACATCGACGACTGGTTTACAAATCGTCGTTTGGCGTTGCTCTATGAGGCAAAACTCGGCAAAGGCAAGATCGTCGTTTGCGGCGCAGACCTGAGTAGCAATCTCGAAAACCGCCCCGCCGCCCGCCAGTTTCGCCGCAGCATTGAGCAGTACATAGCCTCAGACAGGTTCAATCCGGCAATCACCATCGAACCGGCGGCGCTTTATCAATAACGAATGCCCTGTATGTACCGTCATTGCGAGCAGGTTGAGAGTTGAGAGTTGAGAGTTGAGATGACGGTACCACGAACCCTTGCAGTGGTTGAAAAACCCTGCAAGCGGTTGAAAAACCCTGCAAGCGGTTTGGGGCTTACGTCCGTCATTGGTAGGGCGTTAGTATTTTCGAGAAACCTAATTTTCACCTAACGTGGTACCGTCATTCTTCCCATTTGTTTATGTTTACTGAATGATTTCTCGCAATGACGAATGCCCTGTACGTTAACGCCGCTTTAAAGGGTTAACTCGACCGTTTTCATGCAATCAAGTAACGCTTGAAAAGGCTAATTCGACCGCTTTCAAGGGATCAAGTAATGGTTGAAGGTATGAAAACGAATAAAATAAGGGTATTATTAATAAGTTGCGATTCAAACCGCTTGCAGGGTTTAAAACCACTGCAAGGGTTTTGGGTACCGTCATTACCTATCGTTTGGTGCTATCATTCCTGCTCGCAATGACAGACACTAATTACGCAGTACCGCAGGGGACGACACTTATCAAAATCAAAATTATTTCAGTACCATTGCAGGATTATTTCAATTAACCACCAATTATCCTTATCCCTGCCGATATTCGCGTTGCGCTTATCGTTTTTGCAACCAAGTTGCATTTTTTTATTTTTGCTTGCTAATTCAAAAAAAAGTCGTACCTTTGCGCCATGAAATTGAAAGTTGTCATATCATATTGCTTGTTGGCGGTATATTCGTTGGCTCTTGCGCATACGATTATTCCACACGACCATTGTGAGCAAACCGCAGCAGGGCAGGAAATTATGATTTGCGTTCATGATGATGCGCATGACCACGACGAGCCGCATCACGACGAGTCGCAGCACATTGATGAATATACTTTCAAAGCCGCAAATCCTGTTTTACAACTTGCTTTTCAGCCGATAATTTGCCGTAAGATACCAATTTTCGACTTATCGCTTGTCGTCTGCGACATTCAAAAGCAAGATTTTTATTTCGTTCCACCCAAAATTCCCAAGCAATTCGCCGAAGCCGTTCCGCTTCGCGCCCCACCTTTTTGTTAATTAAAAATTCAGAATTAAAAATTAAAAGGTTTTTAATTCGGACTTTTATTTTCCATTCTTTCAATGGATTAAGTTTAATTTTTTAATTTACAAAATAATGAAATATATCTTTTTTTCAATCGCTCTATGCGGTTTAATGTTCGTTTCGTGCAATAGTCATACGCACGAAAATGAAAGCGGACACGATCACGATGACGCAAAACTTCAACTCACCGCCTACGGCAACGAGTGGGAAGTTTACGCCGAAGCAGACCCTTTCGCCACAGGGCAGGCGTCGGACGTTTTGGCTCATTTTTCGTTGCTCGAAAATTTCAAGCCGCTGGCGCAGGGCAGCGTAACGGCAACGCTTACTATTAACGGTAACAGCGTTAGTCAAACTCTCGAACAGCCGACACGTTTGGGAATATGCAAATTTACTTTGGCGCCCGAAACGGAAGGCGTTGGAACGCTTGTTTTTACGCTCAATACCGACAACGGTAAAAGCGAAGTAACAGTTCCAAATATCAAGGTCTTTGCCGACCGCCACGACGCCGAACACGCTGCGGAAGACGCTCTCATTGCAAGCAGCAATGCCGTTACGTTCACCAAAGAGCAATCGTGGAAAATTAATTTTGCCACCGCGCAGGTTGATTTCGGCAACTTCGGACAGGTGATTAAAACAGCGGCGCGGGTGCAATCCGCCACGAGTGATGAAACCGTTATCGTAGCTAAAACAAGCGGCACGATATTGTTTTCGGGCGATAACATTGCTTTGGGAACAGCCGTTGCCACAGGGCAAAAGTTGTTTTACATTGCGAGCGGCGGTTTTGCCGACAACGATTTAAGCGTAAAATACGCCGAAGCCAAAAACAACTACGACAAGGCAAAAGCCGATTACGACCGCGCCGCAGAACTGGCACAAAACAAAATTGTTTCCGAAAAGGATTTGCAGATGGCGAAAACCGATTACGACAACGCCAAAGCCGTTTACGATAACTTGCAACGCAACTTTTCGTCTGACGGACAAAGCGTTACAAGCACAATGAGCGGGTTTGTGAAAAGTCTGAACGTGCAGTCGGGGCAGTTTGTCGAAGCTGGACAAACGTTGGCGACCATTTCTAAAAACAAAAATCTGTTCCTGATAGCCAACATTTCACCCAAATACATTGCCGCTTTGAGCAATGTACATACGGCTAACATTCGTA
The DNA here is from genome assembly GCA_031279875.1 of Tannerella sp. GTDB lineage: Bacteria > Bacteroidota > Bacteroidia > Bacteroidales > Tannerellaceae > Tannerella. The sequence continues at coordinate 1,219 of JAITHS010000407.1, read as the reverse complement.
CCACCGACGGCAAAACGTTTTCGTTGGAAGAATTGAACGGAAAATTAGTCTCCTACGGAAAATCAGCCGAAGGCGATAATTTCCTTATTCCCGTAACTTTTCAGATAGAAAACCGCGAAAATTTTGTTTCCGGCGGATTTGTGGATTTATTCATTAAAACGCTTTCCAACGCAAAGACAATCAGCCTCCCCAACGAAGCATTGACCGAAGAAATGGGCAATTACTTTGTATATGTTCAACTCACGCCCGAACTGTTTGAAAAGCGCGAAGTTACCATTGGCGCAACCGACGGCAAAAGTACGGAAATCAAAAGCGGACTGTCTTCTGACGAGCGCATTGTAACCAAAGGTGCGATACTTGTGAAATTAGTTTCCGCGTCGGGTTCGGTAGATGCACATTCGGGACATGTTCATTAAGGCAATTACGAATAAAAAATTACGAATTATGAAAGCAAATATCCAAGTAATTAAAAAATAAAGTGTAAATTTGCAGCGTTATTGCAAATTTACACAAATAAAATATAAAATTATGATTATCAGAGAAATACTCGTGAAAAACATTGGCGGCGGCTATAACTATTTTTCGCTCGAAAACATTGATACCCGCACTTTTGCCGAAAGCGACCCGCGCGGTTTTTTGCATTCGGCAGGCGAAAAATTTATTTTGGACGAGGTGCAGAATGTTCCCGCGCTGTTTTCCTATTTGCAGGAAATTTTGGACAACGCAACCGAAAACGGCAAAGTGATTTTGCTCGGCTCACAGAGTTTTTTAATGAATCAACATATTTCGCAGAGTTTGGCGGGCAGGGTGGCAATGCTCAAACTGCTGCCGCTGTCGTATTCGGAACTCAAAAACGCCAATCTTGCTTCCGATAATATCGCGCATAATTTATTTACAGGCGGTTATCCGCGTTTGCACAATGAAAAAATTGAAAACCTGACAACTTTTGCCCGATTTATCAAACTTTGCGCAGGCAGAGCTGGCAACGTGTTGAACACAAAAATAAAAAGAATCGTATGTTAAATAAAATAGTAAGTTTTTCCCTCAACAACAAACTTTTTGTGTTGCTGGGAGCGTTAGTACTGATAATTGTGGGACTTTACACGACTAAAAACATGGATGTTGACGTCTTCCCCGACCTCACCGCGCCGACAGTTGTCGTGATGACCGATGCGCACGGAATGGCAGCCGAAGAAGTGGAACGTCTCGTAACCTTTCC
>JAITHS010000351.1 GCA_031279875.1 Tannerella sp. | reverse complement strand
ATGATTAAGAAAATTAAGAAAAACTGTTCGCACTTATTAGTTGCGATACTTGTAGTCGGCTTTGCCGCTACGGGCTGTGAGGAAGAAGGTGGATACGACGGACTACCGCCCGTTGTGCCTTCCGACCCTTCGATACCGGTAACGTTCACCGGTTTTTCGCCCAAAGAAGGTCCTGTTCGCACATTGATCTTTATCGAAGGAAATAACTTTGGGACTGATGTCTCAAAAATTGAAGTAACCATCGGCGGCGTAAAAGCTCCTGTTATCGGTTCTTCGGGCAAGAAAATCTGCGTAATGGCACCCAGACGCTCTATCAGAGGCGACATAGCCGTTACGATTAAGGATGCAACCGATAAAGTTGTAAAAGAACATCAGTTTGACGAACTGTTTACGCTTCAATCGGCGCTGTTGGTCAACACATTAACCGGAAAAGTAGATCCGCAAACTAATGCTTCCAGTATTATTAACGGCACATTTGAAGAAGCCGAATTTCAGCATCCACACTGGTTGGAATTTGACAAAGACGAAAACGGAGACAAGATTATCTATTGTTCGGATGAAGAAAATCTTGCGGCATTACGGAAAATAAATCTGACCACACGACAAGTTACAACTGTTTTTATGAAAGGGCAGGCAGGAGTTCATCAAGTGAAATCAATGCTCTTTGACACGCAGACAAGAGACACACTGTTTTTTGTTGACGACAACGGACGCGGAAACTGGAACGACAGGCATCAGATGCCAAATATGTTTTACGCCCTTCGCAGTGAAGGATTCAGAAAGGTATATCCTTATCTGTATGCTCAATGTTCATACTCGGCAGTATATATGACCGACGGCACCATTTTCTACAATACATGGACATCGTCGCAAGTTTACAAAGCCCGTGTAGTATTTGATGTAACCGACCAAATGTGGGATGGGAAACCGCTGTTCAGTGTTAAATCAAATTCTAACGACCACGTATTTATGTTCAGGCATCCCGACGATCTTTATGTTTACATGACAGGCTTCAATGGCGTATATAGATGCGCTTATGATAAAACAACACAAGAATTAGTGTCATCTGCGCTACATGTGGGAGAGCTTGGCGGCGGATCAGGATATGTAGATGCTCCGGGCAGTTCGGCACGATTCAACCGTCCGCGTCAGGGCGTATTTGTGAAGAACAAAGACTATGTAGCACAGGGAAAAACCGACGTATATGACTTTTATTTGTGCGACCATGGTAATAATGCCATCCGTAAAGTTACGCCCGAAGGCGCGGTCAGCACATTTGCAGGGCGCGGCAGTGTAGGGGTAAACGGTCAGGTATGGGGCTGGATCGACGGTGAAGCGCGAGAAACAGCCCGTTTCAGAGAACCTACCGGAATATGTTATGACGAAGAAGAAGAAATCTTTTATGTAGCAGACCGTGAAAACAAACGCATACGCACAATTTCATTAGAATAAACAATTAATAATCAATGCAAATGAAAAAATACATTATCACTATTTTATGTCTGTTGATATGTGTAGCAGGCATATCGGCACAAAAAAAGACGGTCGAAGTAACCGGTACTATTATTGATACCGACGGCGAACCGTTAGTAGGTGCTGTCGTTACGGTAAAAGAGAAGCCCGGAATAGGCGTAGTGGCCGATATTAACGGCAAATACAAAATCAAACTCGACGCTTTTCAATATCTCGTATTCTCATATCTCGGCTATGAATCCCAAGAACATTTGGTAAAAGATGAAAATATCAAACTTGACGTTACGATGGCATTTTCAACCACGCAAGAACTTGACGAAGTAACGATTACGGCTACCGGACCGCAAAAGAAAGTAACCGTAACAGGCGCCATCACCACCGTTGACGTAAAGACATTGAAGACACCCGTTTCGAGTATCACAAATGCTTTGGCAGGTAACGTAGCAGGCGTTTTTGCAATGCAAAATTCAGGTCAGCCGGGGCAAAACACTTCCGAATTTTGGATACGCGGTATCTCTACCTTCGGCGGCAGTTCGAGCGCTATGGTGCTTGTTGACGGCTTTGAGCGCAGCATGGATGAACTCAACATTGAAGATATAGAATCCTTCTCAGTCCTCAAAGACGCCTCTGCAACAGCGATTTACGGTTCACGCGGAGCCAACGGCGTAATACTTATCACTACCAAACGAGGCGACGAAGGAAAAGTAGAAGTAAATGCCAAGGCGGAATACACCTGGACTACCCGTACCGTAACACCCAAATTTGCCGACGGCATGACTTATGCTTCCATGGCCAACGAAGCGCGTACTACCCGCAATCAAAAATCCGTTTATTCCGACCAGGAATTGATGATGATAAACGAGCAACTTGACCCCGATATTTATCCCAATGTTGACTGGATGAAACTTTTACTCAAAAACGGCGCTCCTACATACCGCGCATCGGTTAGCGTTAAAGGCGGAGGATCAAAGGCAAGGTATTATTTATCAGGCAGTTATCTCGACGAAGGCGGCATGTACCACGTTGACAAAACGATGAAAGAATATGACACCAATGCCAATTATCAGCGCTATAACTATCGTTTGAATATTGATATGAGCATAACAAACTCAACACTCATTCAGGTAGGTATAGGAGGAGCGCTCGAAAAAACGAACCATGCCGGTACAACATCCGACAACATCTGGTATTCGATATTCGGCTATAATCCTATCACTATGCCTGTTATGTATTCCAACGGATATGTTCCCGTCATACAGTCGGAAGAAGGAGCATTGCTGGAACGAAGATATAATCCGTGGACAGCCGCTACGCAAACAGGATATTCCGAAATATGGGATAACACCATCAATTCAAATATCACATTAGAACAAAAACTTGATTTTATAACACAAGGATTGAAGTTTATAGGGCGTTACGGATACGATACCAAAAACCACAACTATATACAGCGCCGCAAAAATCCGGAGATGTGGAGAGCAGAACGTTTACGCGATTCGGACGGCAATGTTGTATATAACCGGTTAGTTCCGGAGCGATTGCTGGCACAATATTCCGATGCGTCGGGCGACAGGAAAGAATTTGTCGAAGCCGAACTTTCATACAGTCGAAACTTTGAAGACCACAGCATCGGCAGTGTCGTCAAATATACGCAAGATAATTATGTCAATACATCCAGTATAGGAGGGAACATAATGGAAGGCATCGCCCGCCGCCACCAGGGTTTGGCCGGAAACATAGCATACGGATTTAAAAGTCGTTATTTCTTAAATTTCAATTTCGGATACAACGGCTCGGAAAACTTCGCTACCGGACACCAGTTCGGCCTTTTTCCCGCTTATTCGGCAGCATGGAACATAGCCGAAGAAAGTTTCGTCAAAGACAATATCGACTGGTTGGGAATGTTCAAAATACGTTATTCTTACGGAGAAGTCGGAACAGACGGCTCTTCGTCGCGCTTCCCATATTTAGCCGATTTCGGCAATTACAGCCGATCTACACCTGCCGGATCTGAAGATGTTGCTTATAACTGGGGAGATATTAACAGCGCATTCAGGTATTCGGGTTTGACCTACACGCGCATATCTTCAAATAACGTAACATGGGAAATAGCCAAGAAACATAACCTCGGATTTGACCTCTATCTTTTGCGAAACAACAGGTTCGGTCTTACGGTTGACTATTTCGATGAACGACGTGAAGGAATTTTCATGACCAGATCTTATTTGCCTGATATGGTTGGCATTCAATGGTCGAACCCTTCGGCAAATGTGGGCAGTGTCAAAACAAAAGGATTTGACGGCAACTTCAAATTCGACCAAAAGTTAGGATCGGTAGATTTTCAAATACGCGGTAACATGACGTACAGCAAAAATGAAATTACCGAAGCCGACGAAATGGTAAACCGTTATCCATATCTTCGTCGTACCGGCTTTCGCGTCAATCAGGCAAAAGGATTAGTAGCATTAGGTCTTTTTAAGGATTATGATGATATCCGCAACAGTCCCCGCCAAGATTTTGCCAATGCTATGGACGTTATGCCCGGCGACATCAAATACAAAGACATCAACGGCGACGGTATCGTTAACAACGATGATATTGTAGCCATCGGCGCTACAACGCGGCCGAATCTTATTTACGGTCTGGGACTGTCGTCAACATGGAAAGGAATTGATGTTAACGTACACTTTCAAGGCGCCGGAAAATCACATTTCTTCATCAACGGCTATACCGTCTATCCGTTCGTAAACGGAGAATGGGGAAATATACTTGAAGAAGTTGCCAATTCCAACCGATGGATTTTGGACAAAAACGAAGACCCTAACGCCGAGTATCCGCGATTGAGCTATAACGGTAACGCCAACAACTATCGCGCATCAACTTTCTGGCTGCGCGACGGTGCTTATCTGCGCCTCAAAACTCTCGAAATGGGCTATACTATGCCGAAAGCACTTACTACAAGGCTGTATTTAAGCAAAGTACGATTTCATGTTGTAGCTCAAAATATCTTGACATTCTCTACATTTAAGTTATGGGATC
>JAITHS010000220.1 GCA_031279875.1 Tannerella sp. | reverse complement strand
CGTCGAAAAATTTGTCATAACTCTTGATTGTCAGATACCCGCTTTGATACATCACCGGCACAGGATTTTTGTTCTCATAACGATAGTCCATTATTAATTTGTCGGAAATTTTGATGTTTCCTTCGAGGTCGGAAATATCAAAATGTATGTCTTTGAGCATTTTAACCAAAAAAGTAGGCGTGCCTGTGGCAAACCAATAGTAACCGAAATCTTTATCAGCGAAACAGTTTAGTAAACTGAACGGATTATATAACCCTTCCGTTTGCTTTGAAAAATGATAGCCGTCGTAGCGGTGTTTCATTTCGGCAATGGTTTCTTCTACGCTCATTTCGTTTGACGAATGCCCTGTTACGTCCTAACTCGTATTGAAACGGCGTTTTTGTGGGCTTCGAGGGATTCGGCGGCTGCAAGTATTTCGATTGTAGGAGCGAGAGTTTGCAAGCCTTCGCGTGTGAGTTCCTGAAATGTTATTTTTTTGACAAAACTATCCAAATTTACGCCGCTGTACATGCAGACAAAGCCTTTTGTAGGCAGTGTGTGGTTGGTGCCGGATGCGTAATCACCGGCGCTTTCGGGAGAATATGCGCCCAAAAAGGCACTGCCTGCATTCACGATTTTTGTGCTGATATCGGCATAGTTTGCGGTTTGGATTATAAGATGTTCGGGAGCGTATCGATTGCTGAAATCTATAATTTCGGAAAAGTCTTTTAAGATTATTATTTTGCTGTGTGACAGCGATTTGTCTATATATTCGCGACGGGGTAATGACGCTAACTGACGCTCTATTTCGAGAGCGACATCGGCGGCGAGCTGTTCTGATGACGTGAGCAAAATCGACTGACTGTCAGCCCCATGTTCGGCTTGTGAGAGAAAATCGGCAGCAATAAAGGCGGGGTTGGCTTCGGCGTCGGCTATGATCATAACTTCCGACGGTCCGGCAGGCATGTCTATCGCCACATCTTGGAGGCTGACCAACTGTTTGGCGGCTGTAACATATCGGTTGCCGGGTCCGAATATTTTATACACTTTCGGAATGCTTTCGGTACCGTAAGCCATAGCTGCAATTGCCTGAGCGCCACCGACTTTGAATACTTTCGACACTCCGCAGGCGCGGGCGGTGTATAATACGGCGGGATGAATCGAACCGTCGGCGGCAGGCGGCGTACATAAAACGATCTCTCCGCATCCGGCGATAACGGCGGGAACAGCGAGCATCATCACCGTCGAAAACAGCGGCGCCGTTCCTCCGGGTACGTAAAGTCCGATTTTTTCTATTGCGACAGCCTTTTGCCAACATTCCACACCCGGCATTGTCGCAATATTGCGCATCTCAAAGCGCTGGGCGGCATGAAATGAAGTTATATTATTGGTAGCCACAGAAATAGCGTCTTTGAGTTCGGTACTCACTGACGCCTCTGCCGCAAGAAACTCCTCGTTAGACACCTGCAAACCGTCAATAACAACCTTATCGAAACGCTCTGTATATCTGCGTATTGCTTCATCCCCATTCAATCGCACATCTTCAAGAACAGAGCGCACCGTGTCATGCAGCTCCGATACATCGTCAAACGGTCGTTGTTGCAACAATGCCCATTGAGAGCGCGAAGGATATTTAAGTACCTCAACAATAGCCATTTACAAGATAATTTTTTCAATCGGTATAACAATTATCCCTTCTGCTCCGACGGCTTTGAGTTTGCCGATAATTTCCCAGAAATGTTTTTCGGTAATAACAGATTGTACTGACACCCAGCCTTTTGTGGCTAACGGCGTTACGGTAGGGCTTTTCATTCCGGGAAGAAGCGCTATAATGTCTTGAAGACGGTCTTTTCGGGCGTTCAGAAGCACATATTTCTTTCCTACTGCTTCCAGAATGGCGGTAAAACGGAAAAGCATCTCTTCCAGTATCGCACGTTTATTAGGCGGGAGCGCACGGTCGGCAATAAGCAAGGCTTCGCTTTTCATTACCGTCTTAACCTCCTTGAGTTGATTGCTTATAAGCGTGCTGCCGGAACTTACAATATCGAAAATCGCATCTGCCAGACCTATTCCGGGCGCTATTTCTACCGAACCGGATATCTCGTGGATTGATGCCGATATATGATGTTTTTTCAAAAAATCGGTCAAGATTTTCGGATACGACGTTGCGATGGTTTTGCCGTGAAACCACTGCAAGCCTTTGTAATCTTCATCTTTCGGAATAGCGAGCGAGAGACGGCAACAGCTGAAACCGAGCCGTTTAACCATCTCTGCCTCGCTACCTTTTTCGACATATTCGTTTTCGCCTACTATACCGACGTCGGCAACGCCGTTAGCAACCGACTGTGGGATGTCGTCGTCGCGCAAAAACAGCACTTCGACAGGGAAATCTACTGCCGATAACAACAGCGTCCGCTTTGTCTTGCTTAAATTGATACCTGCCTCGTCGAGCAAGGCAATTGTTTCATCATAAAGTCGTCCTTTCGACTGAACTGCAATTCTTAACATATATTTTTTTCTTTAAAAACGACTGCAAAAATACATGAAAATCATGAGATTTCCAAATGCGAGAAAGAAGAAATCAAAATCTTCATGTCGATGCCGTTGTTGTCGTAAGGCGACAACTCTTCTCACTTCTTAATTATCTTATGCAGTTGCTCTTCATATTGCAGCATATAAATGCCCGACGGCAATGACGATACATCAACATTATCACCGACGGACGACATAATTTTCTTGCCCATCAATGAATAAACGCTGTAAGCCGTAACCGACGGAAGATTGATGATCCCGTCCGACGGATTTGGATACGGTAATCCCGATTTGTTCTCAACAGGTTCATTAAAAAGAGGTTTTACAAAATCATATATAGTACCGCTACCGTTCATCAAACCGAAATATTTCTCTATTTCATTGCCTCCCTGCGCTTTACAAGGCTCGTCAAATGCCGAAAACCATAGTCCTGCTATCCCGTCGTCATGCGTCCAGCGTTTGAAATTGTTCAGATAGTTAGCATATTTAGTTGTCGAAGGCGTTTGAGTAACGCTTGTTTGCGGCGGAATATAAGGCGCTCCGTGATGCGGTGTACCGGTTTCACCTATCATAACAAATTTTGTCGAGAATGTTGCAAGTGCCTGATTATAACTGTTTTTCAAAGTCGTAAACATTTGCGCTTCCGACGTTCCATCCCATGTTGAGGGATAAAAGTTGAGCACAACAACGTCGATTTTGTTGAGAACTAACGGATCCCAGTTTGCTCCGTAGATATCGGCACTGCCGACAGGTATAAATAAATTCCTCTCTTTCAATATTTTACGCGCAGAATCAATATATGCTGCAACGGTTTCGGGAGGAACGTTTATCACTGTGGGTTCATTGGCAACCGTCAGAAGAGATATTTTGGCGCCCGAAGCAAGAATCTGTCTCAAACCAGCAAGTTGCGCCCTGTTGTTAACCTCGTCGTTTGTGATGTAAACGCCCTGTATCAGTTTGAGCGACATTTCGTCAGCAATTTTCGGGATATACTGCAAGCCGTTGCCTACCGTTCCGAAAGTACGAATCCATGATGCAAACGGTTTGACCCATCCCATTCTTTGTCGCGTCAACGCTTCGGAGAGATTATGACCGAACTGCTCGCCGTTTAGCGCCAGAGATACGTTTAAACCCCATAATTTTTTCTCCCTGTCGTATGTTTCTTTCGGAAGATAGAGATAAGATTCCATCTTGCTGCCCTGCGTACCTTTTTGAGTTAATGTCTTGATTAACAGGAAACCCGTTTGCGGCATTGTTACTTTAACCGACGAAATGGGAGCAACGATAGTTGTCGACAGCGCAGGGTCGGAGCCATCGACAGTATAATGTACATGAGAACCCGACTCGCACGTCAGCGTTATCTCCGTGCCGGGTGCTACAAGACTGGGGCGAATACTCGGCGTTGGCGGCAAAATAATATTTGCCCAAAATTCGGTACGAGAAACGTCAATTTTTCGGCAAAGATACCTGCCCGCCATTGTGGATACTTTGAGCGATTCGCCGCTTACGCCGTTGAAATCCGACTTTCGGACAAAGAAATAATGCGACTTGTCATGGTTATAATCGGATACTTGTTGAATCAAATTTACTTTGAAATAACCGTTAGCATTAACCGGCGTCAGATAATTGTCATAAGTAGGTTTGACATAATCGTCGCCACCGCCATCCCAAGTAGCGCTAATCATCGCAATAACAGCATATTGCGATGCGTTTGAAGCGTTAAGGCCGTCCCATATAACGCGCCCTTCAGCCATACCTGCCTTACCAATCTGCGGCAGATAATCAATAATTATTTGAGGGTCGGCAGCCTTGCCGACTATTGTGCTGAGCGCCAGCATTGACGCTACACATAACACTCTGATAGATAATTCTTTAAACATAGTCTTATAATTTTATTAATGAAACATAATGCAAAGATAATAACATTTTTCGAGAAAAATCATTACTTTTGCAAAAAAATTTCAACAAATGAACAGACTATTTATTTCGGGACTTTTACTGCTCGCCTTTACGGTGAAACTCGCCGCCTGCACTTCGGCAATTTTTACCGGTAAGGTAACATCCGACGGACGCCCGCTGTTGTGGAAAAATCGCGATACCGACGATGAAAACAACCGCATAGCATATCTGCAAGGCAAAAAATATGCCATGCTTGCGTTGCTCAACAGCCGCGATAAGGACGATACCGCGTGGACGGGCGTCAACAGCGTCGGGTTTGCTATTATGAACACGGCGTCTTATAATCTTAAAGACGACACCGTCAAATTGGCTGATCTCGAAGGAATTATGATGTATAAAGCTCTCGGAGAATGTAAAAACCTTGCCGATTTTGAGCAATTTCTCGACGACTATCCGCGTCCGATGGGCGTTGAAGCCAATTTCGGCGTTATTGATGCCGAAGGAGGCGCCGCTTACTACGAAGTAAACAATTTTCGGTGGACAAAAGTCGATGCCAACGATCCCAAAATAGCCCCGCATGGATACCTCGTTTATACCAACTTTTCCTACACCGGACGCTTCAACAAAGGCGAAGGCTACGTTCGCTTTCAGACCGCTTCGGAATTGATAGCTCATCAGGCGCCGATGTGCGACTTCACACCGACATGGATTTTCAACCACCTCTCACGCTCGTTCTATAATTCCGTGCTGAAAACCGACCTCTGCGATGCCCGTTTCTCGCCCGAAAACGCCGCCGGATGGGCTGTCGATCAGGATTTCATACCCCGCAAATCAACAATGTCGGCAATCGTGATACAGGGCGTCAAAGCGGGCGAAAACCCCGACTTGTCAACGATGTGGACAATACTCGGATATCCGCCTGTTGGCATCGCGGCTCCGCTATGGGTCAAAGCAGGCAAGGCACAGCCCGCTCTATTTACCGCATCATCACAGCCCGGTCATGCCGAAATTTGCGACAACGCCTTGACGCTCAAGCGCAAACTATATCCCATAACTCGCGGCAACGGCAATAAATACCTGCATTTCAGTTTGTTATACAACCGTAACGGCGACGGCTACATGCAATGCCTCGCCCCGACAGAGCAAGCTATCGCCGAAATGTTTCGCGAACCGATAGCCCGCTGGCGCAAGACCGGCATCGACCTTGCCGAACTGCAATCTCTTAATACTCAAATGGAATCAATGCTCCGCGACGGATATGAAATGAATTAAGAATTACATGCCATATACAAGAATGGTTTTGCCGTTGACGGTTTCGGTTTTTTGATATATTTTTTCGTCCCACGAAAGTGCCTTGCTGCGATTTACTATAGCAAGGACGCCTTCGTTACAGCCAAGTCCGTCAATGTAGCGAGCCGTTTGTGTTAGGCCGTTTTGGTAGTATTGTTCACCTTTCCAAATCTTCACCTCAACGGGATAAGTAATGCCGTCGTACACAATCCCCAAATCGGTTCTGCCCGAATCAATAGCAAATTCGCGCAAAATTTGTCCGCCGCCGTTTACAACACGTTGAAGGAATGCCATCAACACAAGATGCGGCGCGGCTTCCTTATATCTGACCATATCTGTCCAAAAACCGCTGTTCATGCGCCAAAACTGCTGAAATTCGGTCATCAGAAAGTGCATATCGATTTTGCCGTTTTTAATGTAGCGGGGCATCTCCACGTCAGGAGTGTCGCTTGATATTTTGTGTTGCAAGTCGTAATTCAACGTGCGCACAATCACTTCTGCATAAACAGGGTTGGCGGGGATGATTTTTTTGTTTTCTTCTTTTATCAAACCCAAATCGCGCACATATTCAAAATCGTCTGACAACCTGGCAATGTCGCTTTCGCCCATAATCATCTGCTCAATCACGCTGCGCACACGTTCTTCTTTGAGCCGTTCCAAAAACGAGTCGATATGCGTGTCGCGGCGCAGAATGATTGTTTGAATTGCCTGCTCGCAAAGGGCGACAGTAACGGGTTTTGAATAATCGAATCTCAATTTTTTTACAATAACTTCCCGCGCCACAGCATTAACTAACCATGGCTGTCCACAGGTTTGTTGACAGATAAAATCAATGGCGTCATCGTCAAATTTTTGACCTGTTTCGGCGGCGTGCTGGGAGTAAAGCGCCCTAACTTCTTCTTTTGTGAAATTGGATAAAGTCATTGTTTCGGCAACAATATTAAACGGACTTGCTGATCCGAGTGTTTCGCGCTCGCTGCGGATAAGTACCTTATAATCACGAATATTACGCATTCCGACAAGCGCGATTGACTGCACAAAAGGAGCGGCGTTGCGGTCGATATATCCGTTGCGCAGTTGGCGCAAAAATGTTATCAACATGCCGTTACTCAAACAGTCTGCTTCGTCGAACAGCACAACGAGCGGACGGTCTATCATAGCGCAGTATTTTGAAAGTTCTGATTTCAAAACGCCTGAAAAATCGGAGAAATTTGCTTCTGCTGCAAATTTCTCTGCATAAGGCAACTTATACAATGTAAGCGCCTCGCCTACCCGATTGACAACCTGCGGAATCCCTTCTTTCGGATCGGTTATTTCCTGTAAACTTTCGAGCGAACAATAGAGGCAATAATATTTATTGCCTTCATTTAATCTGTCTGTAAAATCCTTTAAGAAAGTAGTTTTGCCGCTTTGCCGTGCCGCGTGAATAACAAAATATTGTTGCATATCAATCAATTGCTCTACGCCCTGCAAGCGATCCTGTGCAGGTATCATATAGTGTATTTTTTGGAAACAAGGACCTGCTATGTTGAAATATCTCATATAATTACGAATTAAAAATTACGAATTAAAAATTACGATGTGCAAAAGTAGATAAAAATTACGAAATTTCCAAACACATAAGATAAAAAATGAAGTTTCCCTGATTAGCTGCCGTAACGGACTGTCGAATATTTCCGTTTATTGCTTCTACCAATAATAAATGCCATGTACGTACCGTCATTGGTAGCAGGAATGGTAGCACCAAACGATAAGTAATGATGGTACCCTAAACCCTTGCAGTGGTTTAAGAACCCTGCAAGCGGTTTGCAGAAAGCAGAAAGCAAACGGTACCACGTCATTGTTAATAAATCTTTAAAACATCTGCTTTTTCGGTCATTTTTTCGTCCGGACTTCCTGTACACTGTGTGTACTCTTTCTGTATTGGGAAGATACATCCAGTGACGTCAGTTGGTTATGGAAGCAATCCAGCGTGCCTTTTCCTTACGGATTGCTTCGTTTCTACCAATTACGTTTTTTTACTTAACTACATTATTACGAGGATGTTAACGTACAGGGCGTTCGCAGTCCCGCAGGGACGACACTTTATTAACCGGTGACTTTAGTCTCCGGAGAGAAGAGTCATATCAACAGTAGTCCCGCATGGGACGACACTTGATTGCGCCGACGCTTATAATGACGGACGTAAGCTCCAAACCGCTTGCAGGGTTTAAAACCACTGCAAGGGTTCTTGGTACCGTCATCTCAA
>JAITHS010000218.1 GCA_031279875.1 Tannerella sp. | reverse complement strand
GCGCATTAATCTTTACCGCATCGACGGATAAACAAAGAACTAAAAGTATATAAAAACTTTTATTATACATTATATATATTATAAAAACGGTGCAAAGATACGCAATTTAAAATAAAATTTGTATCTTTGCACCGTTTTTATACAACATTTAGCGTTTAATATCGCTTGTGAAAGCCGTTTAAACGATGTAGAGGAGAGGTGCAATTTCTTCCTTTACGCTAAGTGATTTTGTTTAGCATAAATAGATTTATTATAAAATCCATTATTTAAATCCCCTGAGAAGGACGTTTAACACAGTAGAGGTGCGATGTTGTCATTGCAGCTCTACTTTTTTTAGGGAACCTCGAAAAAATCAATTTTTAGAGGTTCCCTTTAGTTTTTTCGCCGAAAATGCGTACCTTTGCGTGTTTTTAAGTTAAAATTATGGATAGAATTTTAGTAACCGGCGGCGCCGGATTTATCGGGTCGCATCTCTGCGAAAGGCTTATTCGCGACGGAGGCGATGTTATTTGCCTCGACAACTACTTTACAGGCAACAAAAATAATGTCAGACATCTGCTTAGTAACGACCGCTTCGAGTTGGTCAGACATGATGTTACGACGCCTTACTACGCCGAAGTGGACAAAATATTTAATCTGGCATGCCCCGCTTCGCCGGTTAATTATCAGTATAACCCCATCAAAACGCTTAAAACGTCGATTTACGGCGCTCTCAACATGCTTGGGCTTGCCAAAAGAGTCAATGCAAGTATTTTACAGGCGTCAACGAGCGAAGTTTACGGCGACCCGTCAATTCACCCGCAAGTCGAAACTTATTGGGGTAACGTCAATCCTATCGGCATCCGCTCGTGCTATGACGAAGGTAAACGCGCTGCCGAAACGCTCTTCATGGACTACCGTCGGCAACATAACATCAAAATCAAGATTATCAGGATATTCAACACCTACGGGCCGCGAATGGATATGAAAGACGGACGGGTTGTGTCAAATTTCATCGTTCAGGCATTGACAGGTCAAAATATCACAATCTACGGCGACGGCTCGCAGACGCGCAGTTTTCAGTATGTTGACGACCTCATCGAAGGCATGATAAGGATGATGAACACCGGCGATGAGTTCACCGGCCCGGTCAATATCGGCAATCCCGACGAGTTTTCCATGCTTCAACTTGCCGATACCGTTATCCGGCTCACCGGTTCGCGCTCGAAGATTGTCTTTGAACCGTTGCCGCAGGACGACCCGCGACAGCGCAAACCCGACATCTCACTTGCCTGCGAGCGTTTGGACGGATGGCGACCGGCAGTAAAACTCGAAGAAGGTCTCAAAAAAACAATTGAGTATTTCGACCAACTGCTTGGAAATCGGTTAAAGGAAAACAAGTGAACATAAACGAACTGATTAAAATTTACAGCCGTCATCCGAACCTTTTGGCGGCGTTGAAATTGACCGACGGGAATTTCTGTGCCGAGGGGCTGACAGGGTCGGCAAAGGCTATCTTCACCGCCGCGATGTTTGCCAAGTCGAAAGGAGTTTTTCTTTGCCTGCTCAACGACCTCGAAGAAGCAGGATATTTTTATAACGATATGATGCAACTGCTTGAAAGTAAAGATGTTTACTTCTTTCCTTCATCATATCATCGCAGTATTAAGTACGGTCATACCGACCCCGCAAACGAGATACTGCGCACCGAGATACTCGGCGTTTTGCAAGACGATAAGCCGTCGTGCGTCATCGTGTCGTATCCCGACGCCATAGCCGAAAAGACCCTCTCGCGCGAAACACTCATTGAAAATACGCTCACTATCCATCAAGGCGAGAAAATAGACCCTGCTTTTGTGTCGGAAACGCTTGATACTTACGGTTTTGAATATACCGACTATGTCTATGAGCCGGGGCAATATGCCGTGAGAGGAAGTATTGTCGATATATTTTCATTTTCAAATGAATATCCTTACAGATTAGACTTTTTCGGCAACGAGGTGGAGACAATCCGCTCTTTTGACGTCGAAACGCAACTGTCGAAAGAACGCCTCACCGAGATACATGTCATACCCGAAATAAGCCGCCACAACGAAGCCGATTCTTCGCTTTTAACTTTACTGCCCGACAATGCAACGTTGATAATCAATGATTTGAAATTTTGCCGCGAACAAATAGATTTTGTTTGGAACGAAATGCCTGTAAACCGTGATAATGAGGGTTTTAAAGATATAGAAGCCATGCGGCGCAAGTTGATTTCAGGTGATGAGTTTAAGTTGGAAGCAGAACGGTTTCGGACGGTTGTATTTAGAAAAATGACGGCACCTCGCAATGACGGACAGGGCATTCGTCATTGCGAGGAACGAAGCAATCCAGAGAAAGGAACGCCGGATTGCTTCATTCCTCGCGATAACGCGACCGTTTTCCGATTCGACATCTCGCCGCAACCGCTGTTCCAAAAAAACTTCGACCTCGTTAGCGAAACATTCCGGCATTACATTGATGAAAAATATACCGTTTATCTGCTCACAGACAGCGCTAAACAGGCGGAAAGGATGAAAGACATTTTCGAAGACAGAGGCGATAAAATTATCTTCACGCCCGTAAATCATACTCTTCACGAAGGATTTATTGATAACACGCTGAAAATATGTCTCTTTACCGACCATCAGATTTTCGGACGTTTCCACAAATACAACCTCAAAAGCGACAAGGCTCGTAACGGTAAGATTACGCTATCACTCAAAGAGTTAAACCAATTTACAATCGGCGACTACATTGTGCATATCGATCACGGCATTGCTCGGTTCGGAGGTCTGATGCGTATAGAAAACGAAGGCAAAATACAGGAAGTAGTCAAACTGACGTACAGAAACGAAGATACTGTATTTGTAAGCATTCACGCCCTTTACAAACTGTCGAAATACAAAGGCAAAGACGGCGAGCAACCGGCATTGAGCAGTCTCGGCACCGGCGCGTGGGATAAACTCAAAGAACGTACTAAAAACAAAGTCAAGGACATAGCCCGCGACCTCATCAAACTGTATGCCAAACGCAAAGCCATGAACGGCTTCGCATACAGCCCCGACAGTTTTATGCAAGACGAACTCGAAGCAAGTTTCATTTACGAAGACACGCCCGACCAGTTGAAAGCCACAAACGACGTCAAAGCCGACATGGAAAATCAGCGCCCGATGGACAGGCTTATCTGCGGCGATGTAGGTTTCGGCAAGACGGAAGTAGCTGTCAGAGCGGCATTTAAGGCTGTCGCCGACAATAAGCAAGTCGCCGTACTCGTACCTACCACCGTCCTCGCCTTTCAGCATTATCGCACTTTCAGCGAGCGTCTCAAAGACTTTCCCTGCACTATCGATTACATCAGCCGCGCACGCACCGCCAAACAAACATCTCAAATACTCGAACGCCTCAAAACAGGCGAACTAAATATCCTTGTAGGCACACATCGCCTTGTAGGTAAAGACGTTGTATTCAAAGATTTAGGATTGTTGATTATTGATGAAGAACAAAAATTCGGCGTGTCGGTAAAAGAGAAACTGCGCCAGATGAAAAGCAATGTCGATACGTTGACCATGACGGCGACGCCTATCCCTCGCACGCTTCAATTTTCGCTTATGGGCGCCCGCGATTTGAGCAACATACATACTCCTCCGCCCAACCGTTATCCTATACAGACCGAAATCGAACGCTTCAATCCCGACATCATCCGCGAAGCCATCAATTATGAAATGAGCCGCAACGGACAGGTTTTCTTCATAAACAACAGAATACAAAATATTTATGATATGGAATCCATCGTTCGCCGACAGATACCCGATGCTCGCGTAGCCGTCAGCCACGGACAGATGGAACCCGAAAGATTGGAAAAAATCATCATCGATTTCGTTAATTATGAGTACGATGTGCTTATTTCAACTACTATCATCGAGAACGGTATCGACGTTCCTAACGCCAATACTATCATCATCAACAATGCTCACCAGTTCGGACTGTCCGAACTCCACCAACTGCGCGGAAGGGTAGGGCGAAGCAACCGTAAGGCGTTCTGCTATCTGCTTTCGCCGCCGCTCTCAACGCTCTCGCCCGAATCGCGCCGTCGCTTGCAGGCTATCGAAAACTACTCCGACCTTGGCAGCGGTTTCTATATCGCCATGCAAGACCTCGACATACGCGGCGCCGGTAACATGCTCGGAGCCGAACAGAGCGGTTTTATCGCCGATTTAGGATATGAAACCTACCGGAAAATTCTCGAAGAAGCCGTCGGCGAACTCAAAGACGAAGAGTTTGCCGAACTATTCGCACCGGAACCCGAAAACAACGTAGAGACGTTGCATGCAACGTCTCTACAGACCACCTACGTTCGCGACACCTTCATCGAAAGCGACCTCGAATTGCTCTTCCCGCAGACTTATATTCCCAATGATTCGGAACGTATCAACATCTATCGCGAACTTGACAGTATCGACAACGACGCTAATCTCGACGCTTTTACCGACCGCCTGCGCGACCGTTTCGGCGTCATACCGCCCGAAGGTGAAGAACTAATCCGTGTCGTACAACTGCGACAACTCGGCAAACATCTCGGTTTCGAGAAAATCATACTTAAAAAAGGCATGATGAATCTCCATTTAGTCAAAAACAACAACAGTTCTTACTATCAAAGCAAAGCCTTTGAAGCGCTCATCGCCTACGTTCAGCGTTATCCCAAGACATGCAACTTTCGCGAGCAGTCAGGTCGTCGCAGCATGAGCATCAAAAACGTCCTTAACGTCGAAACCGCATGTCGGATACTGACGGAATTAATGGGTTAAAGGAATAACTAATCGCGTTTCTTTTCCAAAACGTATGATACTATCAGCCCTGCTCCGCCGAAAAAACACGCCGACGCCACGTATGCAATGCCGTAGAGATTGTGTAACTCCCACTTGTCTTGATATACGTTGCTGCTATTGAGATAGTAGCAGATAAAAAGACCGACAAGAAAACCTAACCCGACGCCTAAAAGCAGACAGCCGGTTCGCAAACCTGTAAAAGAGCGCTTCGGAAATGAACCGAGCAGAGAACTAAGTTGAGCGCTAATTACCGACGTATCGGTTTCGGAAATCTTTTGTCCCAACTTCTCGATGATGGCAATACGTTCGTTTTTGCGAACAAATAACTCGAATACTTTGTAAACAAAGTAGAAAACAATGCCTGTTGCCAGGACAGGAGGTAAATCACTCATAATGTAAAATTTTAATTTGTTAATAAAAAATCGTTTGCCTTTTTGACGCATGTTTCTTCAATCGGTTACATCGTTTGTGAAATTTTTGCTATTTTTGTAACCTTTATTGCAAAAAAGCGTCTATACAAA
>JAITHS010000072.1 GCA_031279875.1 Tannerella sp. | reverse complement strand
GGGGGGGGGGGGGGGTTTGTCGGTTGTCGAACGGACGGTTGGGTTTATACATACCTGCATATACCCAAATCTCATCGCCTACTGTAGAGGCGTTAATCATCGCCTGCAAATCGTTGGATGCATTGCTCCAACCGTTGAGGCCAGTGTAAGTGCTACTGCCTGTTGGTGCCACATAGCGCCTTGTCGCCATCGTCGCCGTGCCGAGGCATATAGCGACAAAAAGAAATAAAAATCGTTTAAAATACATAACTTATAAAGTTTATTAGAGGCTCCTCAAAAATTAAATTTTTCTTTGATTTTTCAGACAAAACCGAAGAGCCTTTGAGTTTTCTCCTACAAATCGGCTGCAAAGATACAACTAATTTATAATAGGTTGTATCTTTGTCGTAGTTAAAAAAACATAAATGATGTTAAGGAAAGGGAGAATTAATATTTAAATCATGCGAAAACTCCTTTATTAATCGGTATTGTATGGAAAAATACGCATCGTCTGCTTTCTCCAAACCGCTTGCAGGGTTTAAAACCACTGCAAGGGTTTGGGGCATAAAAAAAGCCATCACCCCATGTCCGAAAACGCGGGGCGATGGCATCTAATCATCCATTCTTAATTAGGGTTACTTTCTGATACCAAGTTCTTTGATGATAGCGCGGTAGCGGGTGATGTCGATGTCTATCAGATAGTCGAGCAGACGGCGACGCTTACCGACGAGCATCTTCAATGCGCGGGATGTGTTATAATCCTTATGGTTTTTCTTCAAATGTTCCGTAAGATGATTGATACGGAACGTGAACAATGCGATTTGGCTTTCTGCGGAGCCGGTGTCGGTGGCGGATTTGGCTTTTCCGTATTTACTGAAAAGTTCTTCCTTTTTAGCTGTGTCTAAATACATAAAAAATACTTTAATAAATTAATATCATGTTATATAAGCGGGCGCAAAGGTACGGATAATTTTTCATATATGCAAATTATCCCATAAATTTTTCTCTTTTTTGGAGATTCAGCAAGCCCGCCATCAGCCATACTATACCGCCTAAAAAGAGGAAGATGCGGCTTTTCATCAGCGTTTCCGACCATATTAGAGGGTGTATATTTGTCGGGATACGGAACGGATTGATAAAAACGTTCCAGTACGAATTTCTTAGCGCATCGCTTAATATAAAGAACAGCAAGCCGATTATTATCATCACTACCGCCGTACCGTTGCCGCTGCGGGTGATGGTCGAAAACATGAATGCCAGATTACCGAAAAACAGCATCGGGAATATCAGTTGTGCCGACATCTCGAAACTGTTGACGGGATATAACAAAAAGCGGGATATATAAGCAAAAAGCACTAATATGAAATAGTTTGATACGTAAACCATCAGCATCCTGACGCCCCATATTTTATAGCGATAGTTGGGGATGCCGAAGATGATTTCGAGGATACGGTTGTCTTCATCGTTTTGGATGCCGAACACTACGGGGTAGAATATCAGCAGCAGACAGGGGAAAAGTAGCAGATTGTAGATCGTTGCTTCGCTTACTTCTTCGCGCTCCCACGCAGTGTTGAACATAAAGAATGCGAAAAATCCGAACGCCGCAAGCATAAACCAAAAAAACTTGCCCGCAAAAATTATTTTGAGGTTATAGCGTACAACGCGAGATATGACGATTAAATATTGTTTCATTGCTTGTTGTTTAAATGACTTTTCAAAGATTTTTCAATAAACACAGATACGCATCTTCCAGATTGGCTTCGGCAGCTTCGGCGTCTGGCTTGGGCGGCGTCAGCGACAGATAGCGTACTTTTATCATATCACCTTCCTGAATGTTATGGACTACCATCGACTTGTCTAACTGCTCAAACGCTTCTTTGTCGATGCGGAAAGTCCACACCTTACCGATTGCCATGTCTATCATCTTTTCAGGCACGCCGAAATACTTCAACTCGCCTTTGTTGATAACGACAACTTGATTACACGAACTCGAAATATCTTCAATGATATGTGTTGAGAATATCACGATACGGTCGCGGCTCAATTCTACAAGCAGGTTGCGGAAGCGGATACGTTCACGCGGGTCGAGACCTGCCGTAGGCTCGTCAACCACAAGGATACGCGGCAAGTGTAACAGTATCAACGCTATACCTATGCGCTGCTTCATACCGCCCGAAAACGAGCCGATTTTATCATCCTTACGTTCCCACATGTGAACCGATTTCAATACATACTCTATTCTGTCGGCTCTCATGCGAGTATCTATCAAGCCTTTCATTATTGCCTGATAGTCAAGAAACTCCGATGCGCTCATATTTTCGTATGTACCGAACTCCTGCGGCAGAAAGCCGATAAGACTTTGCAATTCTTCGCGATATTTGAGAGTATCGAGACCGTTTATCCATATCGAGCCGTAGCTCTGTTCGAGAATACCGGTTATGATGCGCATAAAG
The DNA here is from genome assembly GCA_031279875.1 of Tannerella sp. Taxonomy (GTDB): domain Bacteria; phylum Bacteroidota; class Bacteroidia; order Bacteroidales; family Tannerellaceae; genus Tannerella. The sequence continues at coordinate 4,247 of JAITHS010000072.1, read as the reverse complement.
GTTGATTTGCCTGCGCCGTTAGGTCCGAGCAAGCCGAACATACCTGTTTTGATTTCAAACGAGATACCTTTGAGCGCTTTAAACGGACGCAACCGCTTTCCGATAATCGGAATACTCTTAACCATTCGGAAATAACCTTTTTTGAAGCCGGCATGACGACCTGTTATTCTTTCGATTTTAATATTTCGGGAATAGAGATAAGATGATGATATATAGATTATTATACCGCATAGCCAGAGGAAACCGACAACGGCGACAAGATACGTATTTTCCAATTTCAAGTAGAAACCGGTAAGGCATAGCGACGGTAAGAGCCAGAAAACAAAGCGGTTAAGATATTTAACAGTCTTACTGTCCGGAAATTTGTGAAAAAGAAATGCTCTGACCCTGCGCCACAGGAATATTGCGGAGGCATATAAGCCGAAAGTGAGCAGGAATATCCACATCTTGTCTTCGAGATAGATGTAGGTGAAATAAAATCCGAACCCCCATATCCCTGATTGCCACGATAGGCTGATGAAATCTTTCCACGAATGATATTCTGTTGTCAGGCCGAGATGCCGTTGCAGCAACGTTCCGCTGTTCCATTGTCGGACGAAACGTCCCGAACGGTCGTATATCTTTACCAAATTGCTGATAACGATGTGGATAGGTGCGTTGGGGTCGATAACGTCGGCTTTGGCGCGTCGCAGCGACGTTTGCGCAAAGAACGTAACACCCGGAATTGCTATCACAAGGGCTATGAGATAGAGGCACTGGTAGATCAGTTCATCGACGTTAAACCATATATAGAGACTTCCGGCGATTAAAACGGCGAGATGGAAGAGTTTCATTTGTATCGACAGAGTGCGATACCGGGCGAGAGTGTTTTCGAGACCCATGCAAACCGTCGGTATTATAAGGAGAGTGAGCAGAGTAGAGAACGCCAAGCCGCCGATAACGGTAATGGCAAAAGGCGCTCCTATGGCGCCGGAGTACTCGTTGTCGCCCATGGCAAGCGGAAACATGGCTATGATAGTTGTTATGCTGGTGATAAGGATTGGTCGTCTGCGCGAGAGTCCCGCCATCATCAGCGCCCGCTCACGCCGATAGCCGCGTTTGCGCAGTATGTTGGAATAATCAATAAGTATGATGCCGTTGTTGACTACTACTCCGAGCAGTATCAGGAAGCCGGTCAGGGTGTTGGCGCTGATAAGACTGTTGCCGGTAATGAGCAGTGCCAGCAGCGAACCTATCGCCGCCAGAGGGATAGTGAAGAGCAGCACGAAAGGCGTCGTAACTGATTCGAAAACGATTGCCAGAATGATGAATATCATTATGAAAGCGGCGAAAATCAGGAATTTAAATTCCGCAAACGTGTCTTCTTCGTGGATAACTTCAATGGCTATACCGGCGGGCAGGTTGTAGGCGGCTATAAGGTCGTCGATCTCTGTGCGATAGCCTTCGAGCAGTTCTTTCGACTGCTGTGCCGCACGGTCAAAGGTATAGCGGACGTCGATCTGTTTGTCTTGATTAACGCGGGTTATGCGCGCCCGCCCGTAACCTTTATTAATCTTGGTAAGGTCGGTAAGGATGTGTGTGCCGCCGGCGGAGTTGAGTATCCTGACTGCTTTCAAATCGTCGATGGTTTTCTGTTTGCGGGCTTCTTCTTCTTCCTCTTCGGGCGTTTTGTCGCGTATTATGATGTCGTATTCTTCATCGTCAACCTTAAATTTTGTGCCCGAAGAGTATTCGCGATTGAGTTCCGCAAGCCCTTGTGTTATGTTGTTGCGCGTAATGTCGTAGGAATTGAGCAATACTTGGTCGAAATTGAGTTTTATTTCCGGCTGACGACCGGTGTATGATACCCGCGAACTCGTTATACATTCCTGTTCGTCAAGATTATAGCGTATATCTTCGGCCACAAGTTGCATCATCTCGAAGTCGGAACCTTTTATCTTGATGCGTTCTTGATTTTCGCCTATGCCGAGCATGCTCATAAAATTAACCATACCGCTCAAATTGTTACCGCCGACGTTACGGTTGCCGCCGCCCATAGCGTTTGAAACTGTTATCTGCGCATTGTTGGCATTCGGCATTTTGGATTGTACGTCGGCTTTTATTTCCGGCAGCGTGCGGTTGGCGACGTCTTTGTAGTCTTCGCGCAATACTATCGTCAATGTTGCTTCTTCTTCATTGATACGGGCTATGATATCCTTTTTTTCGGGTATTTCGGCAAGACGTTCTTCGAGTGTGCGTACTAATTTGTCGGTATTTTCGAGCGTGCTGCCGGTGGGCATCGTTACATAAACCATGAAACGGTCGGAATCGACATCGCGGTTTTGTCTCACCGTAGTTGCAAGCGATGCGATGAGGGTGATAAACAATACTGCAATAGCGCCGAAAACTACTGCTGCCGGACTGCGCATACATGTTTTGAGTAATACGAGATATATCTGCACCGGTCGCTGACCTATCGATATCTTTTCGTAAAATACGCTGTTGTGGTTTTTGCGTTTCAAAATGCCGTATGCTATCATAGGGATAAAGAGCAATGCCACAGCCATTGATACGCAGAGGGTTGAAATTATCGATACTCCGATGTGGTCGCCGATGAGTTTGATGAGGAAATTGTCGGTAAAAACGAACGGCAAAAACACTGTTACGGTTGTCAGGGTGGAGGCTACTATTGAGCGCCATACTTCGGTAGTGCCTTGAATGACGGACTTGTCGGGACTCATGCCGCTGCCCGACAGTCGATAGACATTTTCTAACACTACTATACTGTTGTCGAGCAGCATCCCCACAGCCAGCGCCATGCCTACAAGCGTGAGAGAGTTTATTGAGATGCCTGCCGCATAGAAGAAGTTAAACGCCGCATAAACGGAGATAGGTATCGACAGGGCGATGAAAAATACTAATCGCAGGTTTTTGAGGAAGAACCACAGTACGAATATTGCCAGCAAACCGCCTATCAGAGCGAGGTCGATTATTTGGTTGATGTTTTCTTCCATCGTCTCGGCGTTGTCGGAATCGACTACTATTTCAATATCTAAAGATTTGAGCCTTTCGTTGAGGTCGTCGAGTACTTTGCGGGTCTTGTGCGACAGTTCGATAAGGTTTACTTGCGAATCGTTTACTAACGAGACGCTTATCGCTTCTTTGCCGTTGACGCGGCTGTATGACGTTTCTTCTTTGAGGTCGAAAAATACCGTCGCCACGTCTTTGAGTAACACAGGGCCGGGAGCTACTACAATATTTTCCAAATCGGATACTTTGGAGTATGCCGAACTGACATGCACGAAATACAGATTTGTCTTGTCGATCACATTGCCGGAATAGACTTTGTTTTGTGCATTGGCGTTGAGCAGCTGGCTTACGCGCGAAGTAGTGATATTGAGAGCTTTACAGGCGTCTTTGTCGAGCCTTACCTCAATTGCTTTCTGACGACCGCCGAATACGTTGACGGCCGCTACTCCGTCGATGTTTTCAAGATGTTTCGCTACATCTTCATCGACAATGTTTCTGACCCTGTCAACGCCGCCGGAACCGCGTACTTGCAGGGTCATAAACGATGTCCCCGTAATCGATGTTACGTTGGCCTTCTGTACTCTGACGGTAAAACCGTCGGGCAGGTTTTCTTTAACCTCTTTCATCTTTTCTTCGAGGCGTAACGAGACTGCCTTAAAATTGACACTCGTCTTAAAACTGACGCTGATAGTAGCGTTGCGGCTGTTGATTTGCGACGTCATTTCGTCGATGCCGCCGACGGAATTGATGGCTCCTTCGATAGGTATAACAGCCTCCTGTTCAATATATGACGGGTCCATCTCGCGGGGTGCATTAACCTGAACGGCAAGCATCGGCAGTTCGGCATTCGGAAGCAACTCAACGGGCAACTGCTTATATGACACATACCCAAGCAGGGTCAGCGAAATAAACAGCATCGAAATCGTTATGCGTTTAGTAAGCAAAAAGTTCATTGCTTTGCTTTGACTTGATACTTGTCGTAAGGTTTAATCGGGGTGAGATTTTTTTTGATTTTATGGCAAGTAAGGTCCTTTCAATAAAAAAAAATCGTTTTTTTTTTGTATATTAAGAAAATTATTCGTATCTTTGCAGCCGATTTAGACGAAATTGAAGATAAAGGGGGGCGTTAGGCTTCCCCTTTGTCGCATAATTATATGATTGAAAGAAAGATAGTTAGTACACTTGTGGAAGAGCACTTACAAGGCTCTGAAAACTGGCTCGTAGAGGTTTCGGTTACT
>JAITHS010000054.1 GCA_031279875.1 Tannerella sp. | reverse complement strand
CCGTTTCCGTTCTGTTCGCAAATATTGTAAACTAATTGGTCAAGCATTTCTCCGCACGGAATATTACGTTCAACTTCTACTTTGTGAATCAAGGCTTGCGCCAGCGTAAGTCGCCCAATCGAATCCTTAACGCCCTGTATTCCTTCGCTTGTTGTTATCTTACTCATATCCAGCCGTATAACCGGCGAAGGACGATAATCCGGTCGGTTCATAAATTCTTCGACATAAAGTCCTTTGAACAGTTCTTTTTTGCCTGAAAACATGGCGTCGAGCGTCGATACCGTCAGCGATTTACCGAAACGGCGCGGGCGGGCGTAAAAATATATCACTTCGCTATCTATCAGATTAACCAAATACTCGGTTTTATCCACGTAAACATAATTCCCTTCGCGGATTTTATCAAATGTCTGTATGCCTATCGGCAGTTTTCTCGGTTTTGTTTCCATTTGCATATATTTTTTTCTTGACACCCGCAAATGTACGATTTTAAATTAAAAATTAAGAATTAAGAATTAAGAATTTCCTTAAATCCGCAAAAAAATAAAAAAGGGAACGTAGCGGCTGACAGGGCATTCGTCATTATAAAATTAAAAATTAAAAATTAAAAATTAAAAATTAAAAATTAAAAATTACGGCAATAGCGCGGGTGTTAACGGACAGGGCATTCGTCATTATAAGGAACGAAGCAATCCAGGAAAAGGCCCGCTGGATTGCTTCGTTCCTCGCAATGACGTGGTACCTTCTACCTTCTGCCTTCTGCCTTCTCCAAACCGCTTGCAGGGTTTAAAACCACTGCAAGGGTTTGGGGTACCGTCAACTCTCAACTCTCAACTCTCAACTTATAATGACGTGGTACCATCTTTCCTCGACGCAGCGAATGTATGGACGGACATTAATTATTTGCTGATTTAAGGTATTCTGCGAAAATGACAAAAATAAAGGACATTAAAAATAGATTTTATTCCCGGTTTCGCTTTGACAATTTGTCGGGCGACATGACAAAATGTCGTGGGGGTGGGGGGCAACTCCTTTATAATCAGCAAGTTACAACCAGCAATTGCGCTGATTGTAACTACTGTTGTCGTCTATTTTCCTGTTCTTAACAATGAGTTCCTTGACTTTCCCTGTATGTTTTTTATGTGGTGCAAATGTGGTGCAAAACGGCAAAACAAAAACGCTAATAATCTTTTTATCAGACTATTAGCATTTCGCAAAGTACCCGGAGCCGGGGTCGAACCGGCATGGAAATGAATCCACTGGTGTTTGAGACCAGCGCGTCTACCGATTCCGCCATCCGGGCTTTTTGTTGCGTTAGACGGGTGCAAAGGTACGCATTTTTTTTGGAAATACAATAATTTTTGAAAAAAAAATTCCCAAACAGAATATTTTTGAAAAAAAATCGTTACATTTGCAGCATGAATAAAAATTCAATTCAGATGAAAGACAACTATTGTGTAATCATGGGAGGCGGCATCGGAAGCCGTTTTTGGCCATTTAGTAGAGAAAGTTATCCGAAGCAGTTCATAGATTTCTTCGGTACGGGGCGGTCGCTGTTGCAGCAGACCGTTGACCGTTTTGCAAAAATTATCCCGCCGGAAAATATTTATATCGTTACTAATAAGAAATATGCGGCTCTGGTAAAGGAACAGTTGCCTCAACTTGCCGACGGTCAGATATTGTTGGAGCCTGTTCGTCGCAACACTGCGCCCTGCATCGCATACGCCGCATATCATATTCGAGCGATCAATCCCGACGCAAAGATCGTCGTTGCGCCGTCAGACCACCTCATCCTCAAAGAAAACGAGTTTCTGACCGCTATCGGCAAAGGCTTCGAGTTTATCGACAGCAACGATGCGCTGCTGACGCTTGGAATAAAGCCGAGCCGCCCGGAAACGGGGTACGGATATATCCAGCGAAGTGGCAATATAGACGACAGTTTTTCAAAAGTCAAGACGTTTACCGAAAAACCGACGTTAGAACTTGCCAAAGTGCTGATGAACAGCGGAGAATTTTACTGGAACTCCGGTATCTTTATCTGGAAAGCAAGCACGATTTTGAACGCCGTAAAACAGTTTTTGCCGGATATTTCGGCGCGATTTGATTTGGGACTCGATAAGTTTAATACCCCCGAAGAACAGAGTTTTATTGACACGCATTATGCTTATTGTGAGAACATTTCAATCGATTACGGCATCATGGAGAATGCCGATAATGTTTATATGCAATGCGTTGATTTCGGATGGGCTGACCTCGGTACATGGGGTTCGCTCTATGATATTGCACCAAAAGACGCCGCTAATAATGCCGCGTTAAAGACACGTGCGATGTTTTTTGAAGCTGAAAACAATATCGTATCGCTGGGAGATAAATCGCGACTGGCTGTTATTCAGGGACTTAAAGACTATATCATTGCCGAAAACGATAACGTGCTGCTGATATGTCGCAAAGACGACGAGCAACGTATCAAACAGTTTACCGCCGAAGCCCAGTTGAAATATAACGACGAGTATATCTGAACATGATACTGCACAGATTTACGGTAACACAGCCTGCACCGCTGCTGGAATTTTTGCTTGACGCTTTGAAGTCTCAAAGCAGATCATCGGTCAAATCTTTTCTTCATAACGGGCAGGTAACGGTAAATGACGTTATTGCAACACAGTTTGATTTACCGCTGGCTTACGGCAACAGTGTTGCAATAATGCGCAAAGGTCGGAAACAGATTGATTTTCACCACAATATGATGTCTATCGTTTGGATGGATGAAGATTTGGTCGTCATAAATAAAGAAGAAGGTCTGCTTTCGGTGTCGAGTACGCCGGCACAAAAGATTACGGCTTATTATATCCTGTCGGAATATTTTCAAAGTCTTGATCCGCATAACCGTCTCTATGTGCTTCACCGCTTGGATAAAGGCACATCGGGACTGATGATGTTTGCCCGCACGCTCGAAGCGCAACACACGTTGCGCGACAACTGGCACAGCATGATAACGTCGCGCGAGTATATAGCCGTCGTTGAAGGTGCGCCGCCGCAAATGAGAGATACCATAGTAACATATCTCAATGAAAACAAACGGATGAAAGTCTATTGCACCGACCCTCAACATGGCAAGCAGGCTATTACGCACTATGAGATGATAAATCAGGGTTCCGGTTATTCTATGCTACGCCTGATGCTCGAAACGGGTCGCAAAAACCAGATACGTGCGCAGATGGAATATCTCGGCTGCCCTGTCTGCGGCGACCCGAAATACGGCTCGCGTACAGACCCGTGCGGTCGTCTGATGCTTCACGCCTCGCGTCTCAATTTTATCCATCCGCGCAGCGGCGAAGAGATGAAGTTTGAACTAAATGCGCCGGAAGATTTTTATAGGGTTGTTTAAACCGCTTGCAGGGTTGTTTAAACCGCTTGCAGGGTTCTAAACCGCTTGCAGGGTTCTAAACCGCCTTACTCAACATGAAAGGCTTCGCGAAGGGCTTCGACTTCGGCGTCCGAAATGGGTTGTAACTTGCCCAGACTTGCTCCCATTATCAGTGATTTGGCGCTGAACTCGGCTACTTCGAGGCGGTCGAACGTGTTGAGCAATGCGTCGCCGGTTACTACTATCGAATCGTTCGACAGCATAACGGCAGGATAGGTTTTAAGCATCTCCGCAATACGCTTATTGTCCTCATACTGAACGCCGAACGGCACCTGCGGGATGTCTTTGAGAAATATCCAGCTTTCGGGTATCGTGCGGACGTTGAACTTCACTCCCGATGTGCAATAACCCATGATATGAGGCGGTTGCGTCAGGATGATAGAGTTGATTTTAGGGTTGCTCTGGTATATCTCCTGATGAAGAGCGACAGAGCGGCTGGGTATCTTACCGGCTTCGACTTTGCCGTCCTTAACTTGCACAATATCTTCATGTTGCATATCCCAACGCGGTATTCCGGGCGGAGTGATAAGGAAATCGTTTCCCCGCCAGCGTACCGATACCGTGCCGTAGGAGCTAATCATCAAACCTTGATCGCAGGCGCGATGTATAATGCTGATAATCAGGTCTCTTATCAATCTTTCGTCCGACGGATATGCTGGATTGAGGAAATACGGAAAATCGGTCGGCAACGCTTTGTCGTGCTGCTCTATCTGCGCATCAGTCAGATAGTTAGGCTTGCCGAGAATGCGGGCGTTGATAACTGTTCGGGCGCAAAATTCGAGCGTTTCAAATCGCTGATAAGCGTCTTTCATATCCTCGCCGCATAACACGACGCCGTGATTTTCCATAATAACGGCCTTATAATCAGGATGTTTCTTGAACTCGTCGGCTATCTTTGTGCCGAGATTTTTGCTACCCGGCACATCGTAGGGCGCGAAGCCGACGGAACCGCACACGCTTTTCGCTTGCGGGATGATGTTGGTATCGGGTATCTGATGCGTTATGCTGAACGCAACGAGCGCAGGCGGGTGGGCGTGGATGACAGCCTTCATCGATGGGCGTATCTCGTAAATAGCCTTATGAAACGGATATTCCGACGACGGGCGGTGGCGTCCTTCAATCGTGCCGTCGGCTTTGACGCAGACGATATCGCCGCGTGTCAGCGAACCTTTGTCGATGCCTGCCGGCGTTATCCATACGTCGCCGTTGTCATCGAGAATCGAAATGTTACCGCCGGAGGTCGTAGTCAGACCGCTACGGTAAATACGGCTTATCACAACTATCAGTTGGTCGGCCGGATGCATTAATTTTGTGTCTAATAATTTCATATCTT
>JAITHS010000034.1 GCA_031279875.1 Tannerella sp. | reverse complement strand
ATCTGTGTCATCTGTGTCATCTGTGTCATCTGTGTGCTAAAAACCCGAACTTCATCCCTTATAAGTTATTTCTAACACATCCCTTAGCGTATGCGCCGTCATGCGACAGTATCGGAAATAATACGTCATGATAATTTCAGCGATAGCTCTATCAACGGATTCGAGACATTACCCAATTAAGTTTATTTCGAATTCGAAATCAGATTCAGCACTCCGTTGATAAACGTTAGGGGATGCGCGGGATTGCCCGGAACGTACAAATCAACATGCAGACTGTCGAGAAACGATCGATCCACAGCGTTGCTCGATGCAAACAGTCCTCCGCTGATAGCTTCCGTGCCTGCGAGAATCAGTATTTTGGGCGCAGGTATGGCTTCGTAACACAGTTTCAGAGCTTCCGCCATGTTTTTCGATACAGGTCCCGTGACTGCCATTCCGTCGCAATGTCGCGGCGAGGCCTGAAATTCGATTCCGAATCGTCCCATGTCGAAATTAACGTTTCCGCAGGCGTTCAGTTCCATTTCGCAGGAATTGTCTCCGCCGGCCGATACTTGTCTCAGATTAAGCGCCCGTCCGAACAGTTTTCCGATTTCTTTTCCTACGAGTTCGGAATGAAAATCCACAGGGTTGGTCTTCCCCGCCTTTATCCGGAGAGCATTTCGGTCGACGGTCGCGATTTTGTAGTCGCTGGTGAAATTGACGATTCCGGGTTTGCGGAATTGACATTCCTTGCAGAAAAGACATTTGCCCATGTCGAGCGAAAATTCGGGAACCGAAGCGATTGCTCCGGCAGGGCACAAGTCTTCAAGTTCGACGGCATCTTCGGGCGTAATGTCCGACGATATTTCGGGACGTCCGCGAAAGAGCGCGGGCAATTTTACGGTTTTCAAGTCCCTGACATATTGCCAACCGTGAGATTCCAATATTTTAAATTCCTTGGGAAACATCATTATATTAATATCTTAATGTTTAAAAGCGTATTCCAGTCGCGTATCAAAGGTAGGGCTTTATTGGAAAATAAAAAAGGGATTAGTGGTTAGTGGTTAGTGGTTCGTGGTTAGTGCCGGTCGGCTCAGTGTCTCCGTCTCACTCCACCCGTCCGGACGGCACTAACCACTAACCACTAATCACTAACCACTAATCACTAATCAATACCCTTCGTTCTGACCGAGTTTGGGGCTGCGGTCTTTGGCTAATTGCGGAACAGGCCATAGTTCGTATTTCTTGTTCCATGTACGGTTTTCGTCGCGAAGTTTGAGTTTGTGTTTGTAGGCGTCATAGGAAGCGATGTCGTTGAGGTCATGGCGGTCTGATTTCTTGAAATTGGGAATATCATTATCGCTCATACCTTCGTAACGCACGTCATCAGTCGGCAATCCGTAACTTGGCGCTCCGTTTTCGAGGTCTCCGATACCCCATCGGCGCATATCGATAAGATGCAATCCTTCGAGAGCGAGTTCTACCTTGCGTTCGCGACGCACTAACTGCCTCATTTTTTGCTGATTACCTTTTCTATCGTCGGATACTGACGGCATGTGAGAGCGGTTACGGACGGCATTGATAGCGTCATAGACCGACTGGTCGAGTTCGTTGAGTTCAATTTTAGCTTCGGCGTAAGTCAGCAGCACTTCGGCATAGCGCATCACGGGTACGTTACAGCTCTGGGAAGAGATATTTTCAGATGTTTCCTTGCTGTATTTAGCCCAGAGATATCCTGAGCCGGCGTTACAGAAACTTGCCCATGCCGCGCCGCTGTTGATGTCGGCATTGTTTCTGAGTTCCCATACGCCGGTAGCATTATTACGGAAATACGTTTCGGCATTGTAAGCCTCAAGAACCTGCGTAACGAGAGTACCGTTGTTGACGGTAACGGTATCGCCGTGCATCCAGAGAGTAGCATTGAAGCGCGGGTCGCGGTTACGTTGCGGATGTTTAGGGTCATAGAGAGGCGATTCGTCGATACGTTTACCGTCGATACACTCGTAAGTATCGGCGAGCAGCATTAGCGGATGTCTTCCCGTTTGTCCCGTATTACGCGACACTTGTCCGAAAGCAATGACATGCGTTTTGATAGTACCCTGTTTAGAGTACATAAAAGCAAAAACAGTTTCGTTTTTAACATCATCTTTCGCCTGTCCGTTAAGAGTAAAGAGGTCGTCGAAATTAGTTGCCAGAGCGCGTTGACCGATCACTTCTTTGGCGGCAGCTGCGGCGATACGGAAATAGTCGGCGCCTTTACCGGCATAGTTAAGGCTACCGCCGAGCAGAGCTGCGCGTGCTTTAAGACCGAGAGCGAAAGCCTTATCGACACGTCCGAGGTCGGTAGCCCGCCATGGCAGTAAAGCAGCCGCTTCTTCGAGGTCTTGCAGTATAAAATCGAGAACCGCTGCCCTGTCGGTACGTTCCACATCATACTCATCGACGGTAACAGGCGCGGTAAAAAACGGTATATTACCGTACAGCGCAATAAGCATATAATAAGCATAATCGCGAAGAACTTTAACTTCGGCTACATACTGTTTAGCCTTATCGCTAAGACCGTCGAGATAATTTTTAGAGCCGTCGATAACGCCGTTAGCGCGAGCCACAGTAGAGTAGAGGCTGTTCCATAGACTTAAAACGGCTGCGTTATCGGGGTTAAGACCGCTACCGGCGCCGATAGTAGTATTTTGCGTTCTTTCGCCTGCTAATCCGGTAAAATGGTCGAAAAACGTTGTATAAGGTAAATTATATCCGAAGCCGCCGAGACCGTCCATATAAATACCGTTATAGACGCCTGCATTGCCGTCTTTGATAGCTTCTTCCGATTTGTAGAAGCCGGCTGATGCGTAAGAAGTAGGTTCTCGGTCAAGAAAATCGGAGCAAGAAACGCACACAAGCGCTGCTGCGACAAAAAATAAATATCTTAAATTTTTCATAATCAATCAATTATTTAGAAGTTAATATCCAATCCAATAGTAAAAGTCCGCATTACGGGATAGAAACTGCCTCCGCTGACGCTGTTTTCAGGGTCATAACCTTCGTAGGCGTCAGAGCGCGTAAAGAGGTTCTGTCCGCTCGCATAAATACGTACACTGCCGATTTTGACGGGGACTAACAGGCTTTTAGGCAGCGTATAGCCGAGAACGACATTTTTGAGGCGCAGATAAGCACCGCTTTTTATCCAGAACGACGACGGAATGTTGTTAGGGTTAGTGCCATCCTGTCCTTCGATAAGCAGGATAGGGTATTCTGCGTTGCGATTATCCGTTGACCATGCGTCGAGTTGGTATTTGAACACCGTGCGACCGACATGAAACGGACGTGCGCCGTAACCTGTCAGCATGATGTCTTTTTTACCTATGCCCTGAATAAACAGTGAAGCATCAAAGCCCTTATATTGCCCTCCGAGCGATAACGAGTACTGATAGCGGGGAAACGGGTCGCCGATAATTTGGCGGTCATTATCATCAATAATGTTATCCGGCACGCCGTCGGGACCGCTGACGTCCTTATAACGCACGTATCCCGGATGGATATTCTCCTTGTTGTTGCCATAGACGGGCGAGTTGTCGATTTCGGACTGTTCCTGATACAGCCCGTCGGCGACATATCCGAACCAAGACCACATAGGAGAGCCTTCGCGAGTTGTAGTCGTTGAACCGACATACTCTTTACCGTAAAGATTTGTTACCTCGTTTTTAACGTCAAAGAAATTGAATTTGGCATAATAGCTGAGATTTCCGACTTTGTCGCGCCATGAGAGCGAGAGATCCCAGCCTTTGTTGTTCATCGAACCGGCATTTTCCCATGACGAACCAAGACCTACATAAGAAGGAATCGGCAATTGTTGAAGCATGTCGTCGATATTACGGATATAATAATCGAACGAAACGCCGAGACGAGATTTGATAATATCAAACTCTACGGCATAGTTTGTTTGCGTTGATTTTTCCCACGAAATCAGCGCGTTAGACATTGCCGTTTGGGTAACGCCGGAGCTGAGTACGCCGTTAAAACGATAACCGTATCCCGACGACAGAGTAGCGGCGTAGGGATAATATCCCGAAATATCCTGATTACCGAGCGTACCGTAAGAAAAGCGAAATTTCAAATTGTTGATAAAATCTTTTGCAGGCTCAAAAAACGCTTCTTCGGACACTCTCCAAGCCGCCGATACCGACGGAAAGAAGCCTTGCCGGTTGTTTTTGGTAAATCGTGAAGAAGCGTCGGAACGACCGTCCAATTCAATCAGATAGCGATTAGCAAACGAGTAGTTGATACGTCCGAAATAAGATAGCATAGCAAACTCCGAGCGTCCGCCGCCGTTGGTAGCCGTCAGCGGGTCGCCGTGTCCTATCTCGTTAAAACCCGGATAGTTATATCCTTTGCGTGAAGCATCAAAAGAGTGATTTTTGATTTCTTCCGTCTGCATACCACCGAGAAGTTTGAAATAATGCTGTCCGACTTCTTTTTCGTAAGAAGCCTGTGCATTAAACTGGTTATAAATCGACTGCTGCCAGCCTTCGGTCTTGTGATTGCCGGAAGTAGGATATGTGGTGCGGAAAACGCCGGCTTCGTAAGTGTCGTAAGGGATGTTGAAATAATCGTATTTGTATTCTACTCTGCGGCTGCTGTAACTTACCAGAGCATCAAAACCTTTGAAAGGATTAAGTTGTAACGTTCCTTTTACGCCGAGTTCGGGCGTTACGCCGTTGTGAACGCCGCCAACCTTAGACGTAGCGATAGGATTGTCGCCGTTTTGTCCGAATCCCCATGTTCCGTCGCTGTTGATGCCCGAAAAAACAGGTGCAAACGTTATCGCTTTGTTGATGATAGTAGAGGGGTCTTCGATGCTCGGACGGTTGGCTTCCGACTGACGGATATTGAGGTCGAGACCGAGTTTTAGCCACGATGTCAGTTTGGTGTCGGTATTGACCCTCAATATCATACGCGAGTAGTTATTGTTGGGTATCTGTCCGTCCTGATAATAATATCCGGCGTTGGCATAATAATTGATATTTTTGCCGCCGCCACTGATACTGACGGAATGATTGTGCATAAAAGCATTCTTTTTGAGAATTTCGTCGCGCCAGTTGGTGTCATATCTGTCGAATTGGTCGGCGCCTTGCGTTTTATACTGATTGATAAGGTCTTGCGAGTATTGCGGATCAAGACCTGCATTGTTACGTGCAATGTTAATTGCTTCCATGTAACCGATAGCGTCAACCGGTTCGGGCAGTTCGGTAGGAGTGTTATAGCCCGCATATCCGTTGTAGGAAATCTTGATGCCTTCTTCTTTGGCACGTTTTGTGGTGATGAGGATAACGCCGTTTGACGCCCTTGAACCGTAGATTGAAGCCGAAGCAGCGTCTTTCAGTACGGATATTGATTCGATGGAGTTGAGGTCGATGTTGTTGATATCGCCTTGCACGCCGTCGATGAGAATAAGCGGACTTAACGACGAGTTAAGCGAGCCGTTACCTCTGATAACGATACCGGCGCCGTCTGCTCCGGGTTGCCCCGACGACTGTACGACCGACATGCCCGGTACCAATCCTTGCAACGCGACGGAAGTATTCGACGTATTGCGGCGCGTTATCTCGGCGCCGGAAACGTTCTGCACAGCGCCCGTGAGGTTAATTTTCTTCTGCGTACCGTATCCTACAACTACTACTTCTTCCAGATTTTGTGTATCGTCGAGAAGGATTATGTTAAATACGGTTTGACTGCCGACAGGAACGGTCTGCGTTATGTATCCTATATAAGATACTGATAATGAGGCTTTTACTGTAGGCTTTGGTAGAGAGAACCGTCCATCGGCGTCGGTAATGGTACCAACACCTGTTTCGGTGATGACAATGTTAACGCCGGCAATAGGTTCGCCGGTATTGTCGGTAACAGTGCCGAGCAGTTTTCCTGCGTTTTGCGCTAATGCATTCTGAGAAGTCAGAATGCTAAAAAGGCACAGAAACGCTACATAGAAACGCGATATGTCGCGTTTAATCAAATTGTTAGTTTTGTGTAACATGTTCATAAATTCTTAATTCTTAATTTTTAATTTTTAATTCTCTTTCGATTTCTTCTAACGAGCGGCCGGTAGTTTCGGGGAGTAACTTCCACGTTATCAGCATATATGGCAGGCAGGCGGCAGCGAATAGAAGGAAAACACCTGACGGTTCGAGATGTGAGTTGAGCCATGGTGTCAGTTGCCCTATCAGATAAGTACCTATCCAGAGCGAAAAACCTGCTATCGACATAGCTGCGCCGCGTATTTTGGCGGGATACATCTCCGAAAGCAGTACAAAT
This sequence comes from Tannerella sp., assembly GCA_031279875.1. GTDB lineage: Bacteria > Bacteroidota > Bacteroidia > Bacteroidales > Tannerellaceae > Tannerella. The sequence continues at coordinate 3,415 of JAITHS010000034.1, read as the reverse complement.
ATTACCGTACATATTGAAATGGCACAGAAAAATATATATAACACAATGAGTATCAGCAACATATAAGGTGAAGCCCCCATGCCGCCCGCAAAATACAGGCTGATGAGAAGCAGCGTAACAAGCATTCCCGATACTCCGAAATAAACAAGCCGTTTACGTCCTATGCGGTCAATGAGATATAATCCGAGAATAGTTGTCAACACATTAACAATACCTATAACTATCTGAAAATCAAGTGCGCCGTCTTTTGCCAGTCCTGCTTCCCGAAAAAATACCGGACCGTAATACAGCACCGCATTGACACCCATAAACTGTCCGAGCATAGCGAGAGCGACGCCGATAAACAGCGCCTTACGGAAGCCCGGACGCATCAACAAACGCCACGATGATTTGTTGTCGGATTGCAGCAGGCTTTTAATTTCGTCTGTACGTGCGGCGGCTTCGGTGGCGTCATAAAGGCGTTGCATGACGCTCAAAGCACGTTTTTCGCGATTATTGACAATCTGCCAGCGCGGGCTTTCGGGGATAAAAATCAGCAAAATAAGGAACAGCAATGCCGGAACCGTTTCCGCTCCAAGCATAGCACGCCAAGATTCGTCAACAAAAATTTTTTGCATCATACCGCTACCGAAATTGACGTCCGACTGCGAATATCGCATCAAGTCGGCATTAACAAAATAAGACGCCAATATTCCGACCGTAATAGCGAGTTGGTAGAGAGTAACAAATCGTCCGCGATGTTTGGCGACGGCTATTTCGGAGATGTAGAGCGGCGAGATGATAGACGCTACACCGATGCCGACGCCGCCGATGATGCGATAAACGACCAATTGCGGCACGTCGTCGGCAATCATACATCCTGCCGCCGAAACGGTGAATAGTATGGCTGCGAGGAAAAGCACCGGACGGCGACCGAACCGGTCGGATAACCGTCCTGCTACCGCTACACCGCCAATCGACCCGACGAGAGCGCATCCTACGTACCATCCCGTCGCAATATCGTCGAGCGAGAACTGCTCTTTAACGCTTGATATTGTGCCTGATATGACGGCAGTGTCGTATCCGAAAAGGAAACCGCCCAAAGCGGCGATGACCGAAAGAAAGATGATATATACCGTTGATTTCATATTTCAAAATAATCTTTGTAACGTTTATAAAGCCCGCCGGCTTGAAGATATGCCGATTGAGGGCTCATGAAATGCGAGAACTCGAAAGTTATGGCTTTGTCGTAACCGGCGCGACGTGCGGCTTCGAGTTTGAGACGCAGTTTGTCGAATTTTATGGGCAGGAATTTGATTGGCATGTCGCGGTCGAACGTTTCGGCGTTAGTCCAGCATTGAAGGCCGTATTTGTCGGCGATTTTTTTGTTGACGGCAAAGAAAGCGTCCAACTCGTCATAATCGATATGTCCGTCTTGAAAGGCGCAGGCGTCAACGGCACCGCTGATACCGGCGAAAATCTCGTCCCACTCGCGTTCGTGTTGCTCAACCGAGACAGCGTCTTTTTTCGACAACATATCCGACGACGCCATGACAGCCTTTTTGCCGTCGATCCACGGCGAAATGAGCGTTGGCAGCCCTCCCGACACTTGTTTGCAATGATTTCCCATGTCTCGAAACGCATTGATAGCGCCTTTGGTTTGGCGGCTTATTTCGGTACTGATATACCACCCTGCGAAACTTTTATGATGACCGTATTTTTTCCATACTTCGTCGATAACATATTTGTTGTCTTCAATTTCGCGTGTCAGGTCGCCGGTATCCCAGTAAACGCCGGAGTCATAGAGGCCGAAGCGGAATTTGATTTCGTGTTTTGTTGCGAGGCGTAGAAACATATCAACAAGGTCAACTGATGGTTTATAGCAATTGCGTTTGTTGATAAGATATTCCGACGGGTAGGTGATGAAGCGTCGATATCCCGACCGTATCATGATGACGGTGTCGATGCCGATAGATTTCATATAACCGAAATCGGCGTCCCATTCGGCTTCACCCCAGTTTTGATGCGGTATGTCGTGAGATATTTCGTCGATAAACGTACCGGTAATTTTAAGTCCGGCGTTGCGCGGAACGATAAGCGTATCGCGTGTTGCGGGAGATAATTCCGGTGCGATGTCGGTTTTACAACCCGTTATCGGGGCAAATGCCGTTACTGCTGCCGCCGTTGTGATGTTTTTTAAAAATTTTCTTCTTTGTTGCATGATAATGTTCATTAAAATCGTTCAATTTTTTCAAGCGTTTTCCAGCACTGATAAAGCGCTCTGGGGATATGGAAACAGCCTTTCCACTTACCTCCTTTCAACGGCAGCAGTACTTCTCCGCGACGGTTCAGATAACCATACCATTCGGGATAGTCGGGGTCTTTGAAATGCGACCATGTGTAGTCGTGTATCTGCTTAAACCGTTTGCGGCACTCTTCATTGCCTGTCAAAGCGTAGCCTTTCAACATGCTGATAAGCGTTTCGACATGCACCCACCACAGTTTCTGGTCGTATTCCAACTGTTGAGGCGGAAATCCGCAGCGGTCTTTGAAGTAAAATATACCGCCGTATAGTTCGTCCCAGCCGTAATCAACCATTGTAAGGGCTGTTTCGACGGCTTTGGTGATGAGTTCGGGGCGATTTAGGCGACTGCCCAAATCCATCACAAACCACATCGATTCGATAGCATGACCCGGATTTACGACGCGCCCTTCAAACGAATCCGACAGTGTGCCGTCGGTATTGACGTTTTCAACGATGATACCTCCGAGTTCGGGACGCAAAAAGACGTTGAAAACTTCATTAAGGCACATTTCGATTGTATCGTTGAGCGTCTCGGCGTCTAACAGATGTTCGATTTCGAGCGTCAGGTTACACATTATCATCGGCAAGCCGAAGTTTTTGAGCGCCCGTCCGCTCGGCATTGCTTTGTTCCATACCGATTTGGGATTATCAAAACGCTGTAAGATAATCGAATATGTTTTGCGGGCAATATCGGCATACTCGTCGTTGCCGGTTGCAAGGCTCAACTGTCCGAACGCCATCGCCGCAAAAGTATAAGAAAAGATGTTGTAGGGCGCTATAAGCGGGTTGCCCTCGCGTGTGAGCGAGAAATACCAGTTGTATTGCCCGTCATGCCCGTAGCGCCGCAAAAATTCTGCTCCGTGAACGGCACAATCAAGCCATTCGCGACGCTTCTCTACATTATTATATATGTACGCAAACCACCACACCTGACGGCATTGCAGCCATATAAACTTGTCGGCATCATACACCTCGCCTTCACGGGTAAGGCATGTGAAATATCCGCCGAACTCCCTGTCCTGTGATTTTTCTAACCAGAACGGCACTACTTTGTCGAGCAATTCCGTTCTGTACAGTTCAGATAAATTTTTATCCATGTTGCATATTGTTTTAAAAACAGCCGCAAAGATA
>JAITHS010000006.1 GCA_031279875.1 Tannerella sp. | reverse complement strand
CGGCGAGCCATTTAGCGCAGGCTTTGTGGGCGTCGCTGTTAGGCACTCGCGGTCCGAAAGCAACTTGTTGAGCGACATACGAATAAGCGCTGTCGGCGTTGAAGTCGGGCGAATTGACGACAAGCGGTGGCGGTGGCGGCACTGTTTTTTGCGTCGGTTTTTGACTGCAACAGAGCAGCAATAACGATAATGCTAAATAACAAAGTTTAAATATCATATTCATCGTTTTATGTTCTTACCGATTGCACGTCTTTCATAACTCGGAGGAAGTTGCCGCCCCATATTTTGCCGATTTCTTGGGTGGTATATCCGGCTCTGAGTAATTCTGTTGTTATGCGCGGCATTTCATTGATGCCTCGCAGTCCTGCCGACCTGTCGCAGCCGTCGAAATCGGTGCCGATACCCACGTGGTTGATACCGAACGCTCTGACCATATAATTGATATGTTTAATAATATCATCGACATTTGCTTTTTTCCTTGCGTTGAGAAATTCGTCGTAGAGGCATATTTGGACTACTCCGCCGCGATTTTTGAGTAATCTGATAACACGGTCGCTGATGTTGCGCGGGTGATTGTTGACTGCTTTAAGAGCCGAATGTGAAGCTATAATAGGTTTGGAGCTTATCAGTAAGACATCAAGCATTGTTCTTTCGGACGTATGTGATATATCTATCATAATTCCTAACCGGTTCATTTCGCGGACTACTTCTTTGCCGAAATTGCTCAACCCTTTGTGTGTTTTTTTGCTGTTTATTGCGGAATCGCAAATATCGTTATCGCCGTTATGCGAGAGGGTCATGTAAACGACTCCCAAATCGGCGAAAGTAGTAAGGGTTTTGATTTTCTTGCCTATGGCATAGCCGTTTTCCACTCCTATTAAGATGGCTTTTTTGCCCTGTTGCTTGATACGAATCACGTCATCGACGGTAACGGCCTGCTCTACTATTGAAATATTATTTTTTACTTTTTGGCGTATTTTTTTAATAATCGACAGTGCTGTTTGAATTGCTTTGTCTGACGCTTCGTCGGTGAGTTCGCCTTGCGGCTGATATGCTACCATGTAGACGGCGTCGCACATCCCTTCGCGCATTTTGGTTATGTCAACCTTTACTTCATAATCTATCAGTACATGGCCTTTGAGGTCGAGTAGCGACGGGTTGACTTTGATGATATTTCGTCTCGACAGTTTGTATCCGTTCAGAAAAAACAGTGGTGTATCGGTGTGAGAATCAAGCGTTATGATTTTGCGGTGGATTGTTTTCACTTTGGCATAGAGCGTCGCTTCGCCGATGAGCCATCGGTGAAGTTTCATCATTATATTTTTGCTATAATCGGTACTTATTGAGTCGGGATGCCATTTGACCGACATTATCGGATAATTGGCATATTTTATAATATCGCTTGTTTTTCCATGTTCCATTCGTAGGCTCAGATCGGAATTGTTTTCGATATATCTGGCCGCTATATACTGTTTCATATCGTCCGAAAAAGTGATATTGATTAGATGATGACCGCGATGAATGCCCAAAACAGGTATTTGCCGGTTGAACGCGAGCCGCAGCATCATCAGTTCAAACTCTTCCTGTATCGTTTTAACGCTGTTACAGTCGGGCGGATAGAGTTCTTTCAACGCCTCCGGTGTTATCTCTCCTCCTCCGGGAATAAGCAGTCCGTCAAGTTTTTCGACTATGGCGGTAAGAATATTAATATCTTTTGTAACCGGTATAATAAAGGGTATTCCTCCGGCTTTTATTACCGAGTGCGAAAACCTGTCTTTGATGTATGACAATCCGTCGTTGTTGTTTGCCGTGATACCGATAAGCGGTTGTGTGCTGTCGGAAACGGTGCCGAAAGTGTCTATTTTTCTATTAATATCGGCAATAAGTTTTAGCATATCGAATATATTTTATTATTGTGAAATAAGCAGGAAATAGTTTTTCTTACCGCGTTGGATGAGGATGTATTTGTTGTTGAGCAGGAAGTCGGTGTTGATAACGGTGTCGCTGTCGGTAAGTTTCACTTTGTTGATATTGACGCCGCCGTTTTGTACCATTTTGCGCATCTCGCCTTTGGAGGGGAAAACGGGCGCTGTCGTAACACAGAGGTCGGTGGCTTTGATGCCTTTTTGCAGTTCGTCGTGCGGGATGCCGTAATGCGGCACGCCCTCGAAAACCGACAGCAGAGTAGGCTCGTCAAGGCGTTTGAGGACATCTTCGGTGGCATTGCCGAACAGTATTTCTGAAGCTTCGACGGCGGCGTCATAGTCTTGCTTGGAGTGTACCATGACGGTAACTTCTTGTGCCAGCCGTTTTTGGAGCGGTCGCAGATGAGGTGCTTCCGATTGTTCGCGCTCTATGGCTTCGATTTCGTGGCGGTCGAGGGCGGTGAAGATGCGTATGTATTTGCCGGCGTCGGCGTCGCTGACGTTGAGCCAGAATTGATAAAACGAGTATGGCGTTGTGTAACGGCGGTCGAGCCATACGTTGCCGGATTCTGTTTTGCCGAATTTGCCGCCGTCGGCTTTTGTTATCAGCGGGCAGGTCAGGGCATAAGCGGCGGCGTCGTGTCCTAATGTGCGGCGTATCAATTCGGTACCGGTAGTGATATTGCCCCACTGGTCGGAGCCGCCCATTTGAAGGCGGCAGTTTTCATGCTCGTAAAGATACAGAAAGTCGTATCCTTGCAGGAGCTGGTATGAAAATTCGGTAAACGACATTCCGACGTTTGATTCGGCGCCGAGACGTTTTTTGACCGAATCTTTCGCCATCATGTAGTTGACGGTGATGTGTTTACCTATATCGCGGATGAAATCAAGAAAGGAATAGTCTTTCATCCAGTCGTAGTTGTTGACTAATTTGGCGGCGTTAGGGGCGTCGGAATCGAAGTCGAGAAACTTTGCCAGCTGTTTGCGGATGCTGTCCTGATTATGCCTCAGTGTAGTTTCATCAAGTAGATTACGTTCCGCATTTTTCATCGACGGGTCTCCTATCATGCCGGTAGCACCTCCGATGAGGGCTATCGGTCGATGTCCTGCCCGCTGAAAATGGCGTAGCATCATAACGCCTACAAGATGTCCGATATGAAGAGAATCGGCTGTCGGGTCGATACCCAGATATGCCGTAGTCATCTCTTTTTGCAACTGTTGTTCCGTTTCGGGCATGATGTCCTGTATCATGCCTCTCCATTTAAGTTCTTCTACAAAATTCATTTTTTTGTTGGTTTTACGACCGCAAAGATAGTTATTTTAATTAAGAATTAAGAATTAAAAATTAAGATTTGTATCTTTGCGTTCATGAAGCATAAGTTTTACAACGATTTTACCGACTTTCTTAGGGTGCGTTTTCCGTCGTTTAAGGTGCAGAAAATATCTGTTGATGCCGGTTTTACGTGTCCTAATCGCGACGGCTCAAAAGGCACAGGGGGGTGTATTTATTGTAACAATCGTACTTTCAATCCCGACTATTGCGTTCCCGATAAAAGTATCACGACGCAGTTGCGGGAAGGTAAATTATTCTTTGCCCGCAAGTATCCGGATATGAAATATATCGCCTATTTTCAGGCTTATACGAATACTTATGCCGATATT
>JAITHS010000409.1 GCA_031279875.1 Tannerella sp. | reverse complement strand
GTGATTGAAATAGAGACGGTTCGCGAAACGTCCGGCAAAGCCGAAGTAATCCATACCGAGATAGCCGCTTTCAGCACCCCGACCGGCAACGACAACATCAACGCCGCCCCGCAAGTATGGTACTCACACGGCACGCTGCACATTCGTAACTTGGATGATTATCTTTGCCGCTTAACCCCGTAGAGACGTTGCATGCAACGTCTCTACAAAAAACAATTTTGTCGGTATATGTCATTGGTAGGAACGAAGCAATCCGGAAGGAATGGCACGCCGGATTGCTTCGTTTCTCGCAATGACGTGGTACCACTAACCACTAACCACTAACCACAACTAATTTTTATCCGAACAACTCCTTAAACGCTTCTTCGACTTTGCGGACTTTGACGATTTTGATGCCCGCTTGCAGTGTGTCCAAGCCTTTCATTTGAGGTACTATAATGCGGGTAAAGCCGAGCTTGGTGGCTTCCTGAATGCGTTGCTCGATGCGGTTGACGGGACGTATCTCGCCCGACAAACCGACTTCTCCCGCTAAACAAACGCGGCGGTCTATGGCGATGTCGAGGCTCGACGACAGCACGGCGCTGATAACCGACAGGTCGATAGCAGGGTCATTGACGCGCAAACCGCCGGCGATATTTAAGAAAACATCTTTCTGGACAAGTTTGAAGCCGGCGCGTTTTTCCAAAACGGCAAGCAGCATGTTCATACGTCGTGTGTCGAAGCCGGTAGAACTACGTTGCGGAGTGCCATAGACGGCGGAACTGACAAGCGACTGTGTTTCAATCAAAAACGGACGCACACCCTCAATAGCCGCCGCGATAGCAACGCCGCTCAAGCCGTCGTGATTTTCGGTCAGCAGCAGTTCCGACGGATTGCTTACTTCGCGCAAGCCGGACTGTCGCATCTCGTATATGCCTAATTCCGACGTACTTCCGAAGCGATTTTTGATGCTGCGCAAGATACGGTACATATAATGCTGGTCGCCTTCAAACTGCAACACCGTATCAACAATATGTTCCAGAACTTTCGGGCCGGCGATGTTTCCGTCTTTGTTGATATGTCCGATAAGGATAGTGGGAGTACCTGTTTCTTTGGCAAATTTGAGGATAGCAGCGCTGCAATCCCGTACTTGCGTTATGCTGCCGGGCAACGATTCCGCCATTTCCGTAAAAACAGTCTGGATAGAATCAATGATAACAAGGTCGGGACGAAGATTTTGTGCATGAACGAATATTTGTTCAATATTAGTTTCGCAAAGCAAAAACAGATTATCGTGCTGCGATACGTCGCCACCGGTCAGGCGTTCGGCGCGAAGTTTCAACTGTCGGGCGCTTTCTTCGCCTGAAACGTACATCGTGCGTAAAGACTTCAATTTCAGTACTGTTTGTAACACAAGTGTTGACTTGCCGATACCCGGATCGCCGCCTATCAGCACAAGCGAACCACGTACCAATCCGCCACCGAGCGTGCGGTTAAATTCGTCGTCCAACAAATCAAGCCGTTCTTCCTGTTCGGAAGTAACGTCGCGCAACAATATCGGTTTGACGCCCTTGCGTTCTATACCGCTTACGGCAACGCCACGAGAGGCAACGGGCGAAGTCTTGATAACCTCCTCAATGAATGTATTCCACGCCCCGCAGGAAGGACATTTGCCTTGCCATTTGGACGACTCAGCTCCGCAATCGGAGCAAACGTAAACGGATTTTGTCTTAACCATGCAAAAATATTTGCTGCAAAATTATCAATAATATTTCTGATTACAAAAAAAATCACTACCTTTGCACCCAAAAATAATAACAACCGGTATATGCTTACAAAAATATTGGACAGTGATAAAATACACAAACTCAAAGGAATAATCGACAAGGGCGATAAGTTTGTCATTGTTTCACACGAGTTACCCGACGGCGACGCCATAGGCTCTACGCTGGGATTGTATCATTATCTTATGTCGTTAGATAAAGAAGACGTCAAAGTAATAGTCCCGACCAATTTTCCCGACTTCCTAAAATGGATGCCCGGCGCAAGGGAGATTGTAATTCATGAGCGGTATTCCGATTTTGCGGCGCGGCTTACGGCAGACGCCGACGTGGTGTTTTGCCTCGACTTCAATGCCGCCAAGCGGGTAGGCAAAATGATGTCGGCAGTAATATCGTCAGACGCCGTTAAAGTAATGGTTGACCATCATCTTGAACCCGAACCGTTCTGCGACTTGACTTTATCATATCCGCAGATGTGTTCTACTTCCGAACTTGTTTTTCGCATCATCTGCGCTCTGGGTGATGTCGATTTGCTCGAACGAGACGCGGCAGAGTGCCTCTACACAGGGATGATGACTGATACCGGCTCGTTTAGTTACAACTCCAACAACGCCGAAATATATAATATTGTAAGCGAACTTATCCACAAAGGCATCAATAAAGACGAAATATACCGCAAAGTCTATCAGGTATATTCCGAAAACCGTTTGCGATTGATGGGATATGTTTTGTATAAAAAGATGAAAGTATATCCCGAAATGAATACGGCTGTTTTTACCTTGTCGCAGGCAGAGTTAAACAGTTTCGGATACAAGCCGGGAGATACGGAAGGCTTTGTTAATCTGCCGCTTAGCATCGAAGGAATTTGTTTCTCCTGTTTTTTGAGAGAAGAAACGAACCTTATTAAAATATCATTACGTTCGACGGGAACATTCCCGTGCAACAAATTTGCGACGGAATTTTTCAACGGTGGCGGTCATCTGAACGCTTCCGGCGGCGAATTTCACGGCTCTCTCGGCGGCGCTTGCCGAGTGTTTGAGAGAGGACTAAAAATTATGAATCCGACAAATACACCACATTAATAATTATGAAGAAAAGTATTTATTTTTTACTGACATTATTTTTCGGCTTACAGCTGATTTTTTCGTGCGGCGACGATGTGCCTACGTTTGAAGAATTAAAATCGGCCGAAAGCAAGATAATTAAACGTATAATTGCCGAAAAAGGCATCGAAGTATTGAAAGAATATCCGTCAGACGGAATTTTTGGAGACAATCAGTTTGTTGAACTCGAAAGCGGCATCTATCTCAACGTAGTTGATTCGGGCAACGGCGACCGCGCCAAATACAACAGCACAACGTTGCTCGTGCGTATTGCCGGCTCTATTTATATTTCCGCCGATTCGACCGAGTCCTTTAATACTTTTGTCAACACCGCGTTGCCGTTTGAGTTTAAGTACGGACTTGCAAGCTACGTCAAAGACGCTCATGTAGCCTCTTTCGACAGTTATTATTATTTTTTCGGCACCGGCATCGAATCCGTCCTGCAATATGTGGGCGACAGCGCTGTTGTCAAGATGATTGTACCCGGATATGCCGAAATAAATAACAGTCGCGCAAGCAGTCTCCATCAGTACTCAAACCAATACCGGTATTATCCGATATATTTTGATAAAGTAAGATATATATACTACAAATAATCAACTACTTATGGCTCTCATCAAATCTATTTCCGGCATACGCGGCACTATCGGCGGCGCTCCCGACGAGGGGCTGAATCCGCTTGCAATTGTGAAATTTACGTCCGCTTATGCAACGTTTATCAGACAAACGGTTACTAACAAAAGCAACCGTATAGTTGTTGGTCGCGACGCTCGGCTGTCGGGGCTTATGGTTAAAAATATCGTTACCGGTACGCTCGTCGGTATGGGGTTTGATGTCGTTGATATCGACCTCGCTACAACGCCGACTACCGAACTCGCCGTTGTCAACGAAGACGCTTCAGGCGGTATTATCATCACTGCCAGCCACAATCCGAAGCACTGGAACGCATTGAAACTGCTCAACGACAAAGGAGAGTTTCTTAATGCCCAAGAAGGCGCTGTTGTGCTGCAACTTGCTGAAACAGAGAGTTTTGTGTATTCCAATGTGGAGTGTCTCGGCAAAATAATTACCGACAGTCGCTATCGCGAAAGGCATATCGAAAGCGTTTTGGCACTCAAACTCGTTGATGTTGAAGCAATTAGAAACGCTAATTTTCGTGTCGCTATCGACTGCGTTAATTCTGTCGGCGGTATTGTGATACCCGATTTGCTGTATGCGCTCGGAGTAAAAGAACTGTTTAAACTGCATTGCAACCCGCACGGCAACTTCTCGCACAACCCCGAACCGATACCCGAAAATCTGACCGAGATTTCAGGGCTTATGCAACAGGCAAAAGCCGATGTGGGCTTCGTTGTTGATCCTGATGTTGACCGTCTGGCTATAATTTGCGAAAACGGCGAGATGTTTGGCGAAGAATATACTCTTGTTTCGGTTGCCGATTATGTGCTGTCGGCTAACGGTGGCGGCAATACCGTCAGCAATTTAAGTTCTACAAGGGCTTTGCGCGACGTTACCGTAGCATACGGCGGGCAACATTACGCGGCTGCGGTCGGCGAAGTTAACGTAGTAACGAAAATGAAAGCCTGCAATGCCGCGATCGGCGGCGAAGGCAACGGCGGCGTTATTTATCCCGACAGCCATTACGGACGAGACGCATTAGTCGGTATTGCGCTGTTTTTGTCTAATCTGGCGCATAAAAAGATGAAAACAAGTGAGTTAAAAGCATCATATCCGCAGTATTATATCGCTAAAAAGAAAGTCGAACTGTCGCCCCAAATTGACATTGATGCCATACTTCTCCGCGTAAAAGAGCATTACGGCAAATATGAAATAACTGATATTGACGGAGTTAAAATAGATTTCCCGGATAAATGGGTACATCTGCGCAAAAGCAACACCGAACCGATTATCCGTATCTACGCCGAAGCGCATACTCAGGCAGAGGCCGAAGCGCTTGGTGATGAGGTTGTTAGAATGGTTAACGGTTGATATATGCGAAAACTGAAAATTACCGAACTGAACAGGCTTACGCCTACCGAATATGCCGCAAGCAACAAAACGCCTTTGACGGTTGTTTTAGACCATGTTCGCAGTCTGAACAATGTCGGATCCGTTTTTCGCACGGCTGACGCTTTCAGAGTAGAAGAGGTTTGTCTTTGCGGTATAACGGCGACGCCCCCGAATGTCGAAATCCACAAAACAGCGCTCGGAGCCGAAGAAACGGTTTCATGGCGCTATTTCAAAGATACTATCGACGCCGTTACAGAACTTAAACAACGCCAATATACTGTCATAGCAATAGAACAGACCATCGGCAGCGTCTCTTTAAACGATTTTCAACCCGTCGCAGGACAACGATATGCCGTAGTCTTCGGACATGAAGTCAAAGGGGTAGCTCAATATGTCGTTGACGCATGTGATTTCAGTATCGAAATACCTCAATACGGAACGAAACATTCACTCAACGTTTCCGTCGCAGCAGGTATTATAATTAGAGAATTTCAACATAAATTAACAAATATTAACATATGACAACAATAATTATAATGCCAAAGCAAGGGCAATCGGTAGAGAGTTGTATTTTGACCGAGCTAAAAAAACAGAAAGGCGATATTGTCGCAGCAGGCGATATACTGTTTTCTTATGAAACGGATAAGGCATCGTTTGAAGAAGAATCCAAAGTGTCCGGCACGGTTTTGGACGTGTTCTATAAGGAAGGCGACGAAATACCGGTATTAAGCAATGTGATGGTAATAGGGGACGAGGGGGAACAAACCCTTGCAGTGGTTTTAGAACCCTGCAAGCGGTTTAATCAAGCAGACGAGGAGACGAGGGAACAAACCCTTGCAGTGGTTTTAGAACCCTGCAAGCGGTTGAATCAAGGAAACGAGGAGAAATCGTTCGTTTCTCCTCGTGCAAAGGCGCTTGCGGCAAAGAACGCTATTGCAGCAGAGATGCTTGACGGTAGCGGGCCTAACGGACGTGTCATAGAACGCGATGTCAAAGCAGCAATCGAAGCCGCACCCAAAACAACACCTCTTGCTAAAGCCGTAATCATGGACACCGGCGCCGAAATCCCCAAGTCGGGATCAGGTCTTGCAGGTAAAATTACGGCATCAGACGTTACAACATCACCGACTAATCCCGTATATTCGTCCGACAGCGAAATAAAACCGCTCTCTAACATGCGTAAGATAATAGCAAAAGCGATGCACGCTTCGCTTCAAAACTCCGCACAGTTGACACATCATCTCGGCGCCGATGCACGTAGAATAATGGCTTTACGCAAAAAAGTCAAAGATGCGTTGAAAAACGGTTTTCCGACAGATATTACCCTCAACGATATGGTTTGTTTTGCCGTTATAAAGGCACTGAAACAATATCCTAATGTCAATGCACACTTCTTGGGCGACAGTATGCGGTTATTTAACAAGATACATCTCGGACTGGCTGTTGATACCCCGCGCGGTCTTATGGTGCCGACGGTACGTAATGCCGACGACCTTTCTATACAGGGGCTTGCAGGGCAGTTGAAAGAACTTGCCGCCGCTTGCAAAAAAGGCTCCATCGCTCCCGACCTGCTCTCGCCCGAAGTAGCATCGTTTACCGTATCCAATCTCGGCAACTATGGCGTGGAAATATTCACTCCCGTCATCAACTTGCCTCAGGTCGCAATACTCGGCGTCAACACTATCGTGCCGCGTCCCAAAGACCTTGGCGACGGCGTTTACGGTTTTGTTCCGTACATGGGTTTGAGCCTTACCTACGACCACCGTGCCATCGACGGCGGTGAAGCAACGCGCTTTCTCAAACAGATTGCCGTTGAAATCGAAACGCTTGAAATTAACATTTAACGGTTATTGATGAAGAAATTTACGCCGTCTGCCCGCTTACGCAGTTTCAAATACGCCTTCGACGGTTTGAAAACGCTTTTTGCCGACGAGCCTAACGCATGGATTCATCTGTCGGCGGCTGTTAGCGCTGTTACGGCGGGGTTTCTGCTTCATATTTCTTCCAACGAATGGTTAGCCGTCATCATCTGTATCGGCATTGTCTTTGCCGTTGAGAGCTTCAATACGGCGCTTGAAAATCTGTGCGACAAAGTTTCGCCCGAACGTAACGATGTGATCCGAAAAGTTAAAGACCTTGCCGCCGCCGCCGTTCTGGTCGTTTCAATAGCCTCTTTTATAACCGGTTTGATTATTTTTGTACCTAAAATAGGATGACTTTTAATGTAACACATAACGACCCTGCATCGAAAGCACGGACAGGGATTATCACAACGGCGCACGGCGAAATCGAAACGCCGGTGTTTATGCCCGTAGGTACACAGGCAACAGTTAAAGCCGTACATATCAGCGAGTTGAAAGACGATACTAAAGCGCAGATTATACTCGGTAATACTTATCATCTCTACCTGCGTCCGGGATTGAGCATTCTTGAACGTGCCGGAGGGCTGCATAAGTTTAACGGCTGGGAACGTCCGATTTTGACCGACAGCGGTGGTTTTCAAGTCTTTTCGTTAGCCGAAAACCGCAAACTGACGCCGCAGGGAGCAGAGTTTCGCTCGCATATCGACGGCAGTAAACATTTCTTTTCGCCGGAAAAAGTAGTTGATATTCAACGTATTATAGGAGCGGATATCATCATGGCTTTCGACGAATGTACTCCCGGAGATGCTGATTATCAGTATGCTAAAAAATCTCTTGACCTCACCGAACTGTGGCTTGAACGATGCGTCCGTCAAATGGCGACCTCCGAACCGCGTTACGGATATGAGCAGTCGCTCTTCCCGATTGTTCAGGGATGCGTTTATCCCGATTTGCGCCGACGGGCAGCCGAAAACGTAACAGCCACAAAATCCGACGGTTACGCAATAGGCGGACTTGCCGTCGGAGAGCCGGTAGAGGTGATGTATGAGATGGTAGAGATTGTAAATGAGATACTTCCGGAAAACCGTCCGCGCTATCTCATGGGAGTAGGAACGCCAATCAACCTGCTCGAATCAATAGAGCGGGGAGTGGACATGTTTGACTGCATCATGCCTACGCGCAACGGACGCAACGGGCAGTTGTTTTCTATCAACGGCACAATCAATATGCGTAACAGCAAGTGGGCAGACGATTTCAGCCTGCTCGACGACAACGCTTATTCGTTTGTAGATACCTTATATTCAAAGGCTTATCTTCATCATCTCTTCAAAGCGAGTGAAATACTGGCACTTCAAATAGCCTCGCTCCACAATCTCGCTTTCTATCAGGCACTTATGAAGCAGGCAAGAGACCATATCCGACAAGGTGATTTCAAAAGTTGGAAAAACAGTTTAATAATAGAACTCGGCAAAAGAGTATGATACGTAAATTATTGAGATTAAAGCGAATAGATACATATATCATCAAACAGTTTCTCGGCACTTTCATATTTGTGATGACGGGAATGCTGCTGATAGTCGTAGTGTTTGATGCGAACGAGAAAATCGACAAGTTCATGACGCCGGAAGTAACGCTTAAAGAGATCGTTTTCAACTATTACGTGAATTTTGTCCCTTATTTTATGAGCCTGTTTGCGGCGCTGTTCACGTTTATTGCGGTCATATTTTTTACTTCTCGACTGGCAGACCGCTCCGAAATCATCGCAATGCTCTCTACCGGAATGAGCTTCGACCGTCTGATGTTGCCCTACGGCATCTCTGCGGGCATTATCGCTATCTTAATGTATGTTCTCGGAGCATATATCATACCGCCCGCCAACAAGGAACGCCTCGAATTCGAATATACTTACATCAAAAAGAATAAAAAGGTGGAAAGCGCTCATAATGTGCAACTTGAAGTTGAACCGGGAGTGTTTGCTTACTTCGATACTTACAATAATTCGTCGAAAATGGGGTATCGCTTTTCGCTCGAAAAGTTTGACGGCAAGACGCTTGTCTCGCGACTGACAGCCAATTCCATTAAGTATGATTCGATAAATCACTGGACTATAATTGATTACATCATCCGCAACTTCGACGGTTTGCATGAAAACATCTCTACCGGCACGCGCCGAGACACGACACTGCTCTTTGCTCCGCAGGATTTTCTCATCTCCGAAGACGACTGCGAAACAATGACCAGCCACGAACTGTCGGACTATATCGACCGCCAAAAACAGCGCGGAATCGGCAATATTCAGACTTTCGAAATAGAATATCATAAACGGTTTGCAAACGCTTTGTCGTATATAATACTCACAGTAATAGGCGTTTCGCTATCATCCCGCAAACGAAAGGGAGGAATGGGTCTTAACATCGGGATAGGGCTGGGATTGAGCTTTTCCTACATCCTGTTTATGACCGTAACATCGTCGTTTGCCGTCAGCGGGCTACTCAGTCCGATGATTGCGTCGTGGGTTCCCAACATTCTTTATATTTTCATCGCATGTTTTTTATATCGCAAATCACCAAGATAACTGTTTAATTATGAGAACATCAGCGCTTCAATATCTATATCTTCAAAAGCCGATAAGTTCGGTTATAATCATCTGTGCATTAGCATTGTTGCCTTTTATCGGCAGCGATTTTTATACAAAGGGCGAGCCGCGCGAGGCGTCGGTAGCGGTGTCGATGCTCGAATCGGGCAACTGGATTCTGCCGCGCGTCTATGCCGACGAGTTTGCATACAAACCGCCTATGGCTCACTGGTTTATGGCGCTTTGCTCGCTTCCGGCAGGGCATGTTACCGAGTTTACTTCGCGCTTGCCGTCGGCTATTGCGCAAATAGTGATGATTGGGTTTGTGCTAATGTTTTTCGGCAGGCGAACAAAGTTTCAGGAAGCGTTTATTGCAACACTGTTGCTTTTAACGAGTTTTGAGATACATCGCGCTGGCATTACGGCACGGGTAGATATGGTTTTGACATGTTTTACCGTGCTTGGCTTGATGCAACTTTACCGGTGGGAAAACAAACTGAAACTCAAAGGATTACCTGTTATTATTCCTATTCTTTTAAGCGGCGCAATATTGACGAAAGGTCCTGTAGGGGTTGTTTTGCCCTTGTTTGTGTTTTTTATATATCTTCTGACATTGCGGACATATTCGTTTTGGCGTATAGTTAAAGCGCTGTTTTACATCGGAATATCATCATTTTTTATTCCTCTTATATGGTATCTTGCGGCATACCGGCAAGGGGGGGATGAATTTCTTGACGTGATTTTGGCGGAGAATTTCGGTCGCTTCTTCCACCTCAGCGAGGCGGCTATTAACTACGAACTCGGTCATCGTGAAGGCATTCATTATAACTTTGTTACGCTACTTGCAGGGTTTATTCCATGGACGCTACTTTTTGTTTTTTCACTTTTCGGCGTTCAATGGCGTGCGCCGGGGCGGTCTGTGCTGCGCAACGCATGGGCTTGGTTTGCGTCGCAAGACAAAATAAAACGTTTCTGCATAGTCGTCGCCGTATGCGTAATATTCTTCTACTCAATACCTTCAAGCAAACGAAGTGTCTATCTGATGCCCGCTTACCCCTTTATTTGCTTGCTTTTAGCGCAGTATTTCATCTATATTACCGAACATTTTTCCAAAGTAACGCGCATTTTTGCGTGGATGATGACAGGGGTTTGTACGCTTGCCTGGACAGGGGTGTTTGTATTGTCTGCTTTCGGTACGGAAATCATGCCCTCATCGCTACAAACCTTAATCAATAAAAACCATCTCGGCACCATGCCTGCCGACGTTATAACATGGCTTGTCATGGCGTTGTTTCTATCCTCAATAGTAATCGTTATCTATCACACTACAAGGCGAATAAACCTCAAAATACTTTACTCGACAATACTATTGACCGTATGTCTTAATTTCTTCATCGACGGTGTTATAATGCGCAGTTTTCGCGCCGAAGCATCAGCCAAACCTTTTGCCGAACAGATACGCAAAGACTATCCGTTGACAAAAGACAACATGTTTGTAATGAACAACTTGCGCCAATATGCCAACCTCTATGCCCTCAATTTCTATCTCGGCAACACATTCCGCAATTTCGAGACAGAGCAACCGTCCGAAGGTTACTTGTTGACCACCGAAAAAGACGCCTCCGCCATCCTTAACCGCTATTCCGACCGCTACACCTTTGATCTCCTCACCACTTCCCGCCGTCTCGGAGACATAAGAGGAAATGCGGTGGTTTATAAGGTGTTACGAAAGAATTCCCTTTAAATCGTTTTATATTCCAAACCGAACGCTTCGGCAACGGCAGGGTAGGTTATAACGCCGTCAACAACGTTAACGCCTGCTTTCAGACCGGCGTCGGCCTTAATTGCTTCCTGCCAGCCGAGATCGGCGAGTTTGAATACATACGGCAATGTGGCGTTGGTCAGGGCAAGGGTTGAAGTGTAAGGTACTGCGCCCGGTATGTTTGCAACGCAATAATGAACGATACCGTCAACTACATATACCGGTTCGGTGTGGGTTGTAGGATGAGACGTTTCGAAGCAGCCGCCCTGGTCGATAGCCACGTCAACAAGCACGCTACCTTTTTTGAGCATTTTAAGCATGTCGCGTGTCAGCAGATGAGGCGCTTTGGCTCCGGGTATCAGCACGGCACCGATAACGAGATCTGTTTGAGGCAGTTCCTGTTCAATGTTATGTTGCGAAGAATAGAGTGTTTTAACATTAGCGGGCATGACGCTGTCGAGATAGCGAAGACGTGGCAGCGAGATGTCGGCAATAGTAACGTTGGCGCCCGAACCGGCA
This sequence comes from Tannerella sp., assembly GCA_031279875.1. Lineage (GTDB taxonomy): Bacteria > Bacteroidota > Bacteroidia > Bacteroidales > Tannerellaceae > Tannerella. The sequence continues at coordinate 4,796 of JAITHS010000409.1, read as the reverse complement.
GCAACGAGAGCCGCATGATAGCCTACTACGCCACCGCCAAGTATCAGAATATGAGCCGGTTTGACGCCCGGAACGCCACCCAGCAAGATACCTTTTCCGCCTTGCGGCTTTTCGAGATATTTAGCTCCTTCCTGAATCGACATCCGTCCGGCCACTTCGCTCATGGGTATCAGTAGCGGCAATGTACGGTCTTTATTTTCAACCGTTTCGTAAGCTATACATGTTGCGCCGCTTTTAAGCATAGCTTTAAGCAGATGCTCTTCGGAAGCAAAATGGAAGTAAGTAAACAGTAACTGTCCGTTGCGCACAAGCGGATATTCCTGCTCTATCGGTTCTTTAACTTTCAGAATCATCTCGGCTTTGGCATAAACATCTTCGATAGAAGACAGAATATTTGCGCCCGACGACTTGTATTCTTCGTCGATAAAGCCGCTGTTTTCACCTGCGGTATGTTGCACATATACGGTATGACCGCGTTTAATTAACTCCTTAACACCGCCGGGCGTTATTGCCACACGGTTTTCATTGTTTTTAATTTCTTTTGGTATTCCAATAATCATATTTAAATATTTTTAAAAAGTTTGTCTTGAAAAGTTGCACACCATTGCGATAAACCGCACCGGTCGCATTCGGGATTGCGGGCGGTACAGACATAGCGACCGTGAAGGATTAGCCAGTGGTGGGCTTTGGAAATGAGGTTTTGGGGAATATGAGATACTAACTCTCGCTCGGTATTGAGCGGTGTCTTGCTGTTGTTTGTCAAGCCCAGACGGTTGGCTACGCGAAAAACGTGGGTATCAACAGCCATAGCCGGTTTGTCGTAAAGTACTGATGCTATGACGTTGGCTGTCTTGCGACCTGCTCCGGGCAAGCGTTGCAATTCATCGATGTCGGACGGGACAATGCTTTTGAACTCATTTACAAGCATTTGCGCCATGCCGACCAGATGTTTGGCTTTGCTGTTGGGATAAGAGATGCTTTTAATATACTCAAAAACATCGTCGGGAGCGGCTTCCGACATCGCTTGCGGGGTCGGAAAAGCGTCAAAGAGCGCCGGAGTTATCATGTTGACACGTTTGTCGGTACATTGAGCCGACAAAATAACGGCAACGAGCAATTGAAACGGGTCGTGATATTTCAACTCCGTCTTAACTGTCGGCATGTTGTCTTCAAACCATGATAGGATATGTTTATATCTTGTTTTTTTGTTCATATTATATGCCGTGCTACGCGGCGCCGAACTGTTTGAGGAAGCGGAGGTCGTTTTCGGAGAACAGGCGCAGGTCTTTGATACGATATTTGAGGTTGGTAATGCGTTCGATACCCATACCGAGAGCGTAACCGGAATAAATCTTGCCGTCTATACCGCAGTTATCCAGCACATTAGGGTCAACCATACCGCAACCGAGTATTTCTACCCATCCGGTATGTTTGCAGAACGGGCATCCTTTGCCGCCGCAGATATTGCAGCTGATGTCCATCTCGGCCGACGGCTCGGTAAAGGGAAAGTATGACGGACGGAGGCGTATCTTGGTGTTTTCGCCGAAAAGTTCTTTGGCGAAATAGAGCAGTACTTGCTTCAAATCGGCAAATGATACGTTTTTGTCAACATAAAGCCCTTCTACTTGGTGGAAAAAGCAGTGTGCGCGGTAGGAGATAGCTTCATTGCGATAGACTCTGCCTGGGCAAATGATGCGTATCGGCGGTTGTGTCTGTTCCATGACGCGGGTCTGAACCGACGATGTGTGTGTGCGAAGCAAAATATCGGGCGAGCGTTGGATAAAAAACGTGTCTTGCATGTCTCGTGCAGGGTGGTCGTCGGCAAAGTTGAGCGACGAAAAGACATGCCAGTCGTCTTCTATTTCGGGTCCTTCGGCAATGCTGAAGCCGAGCCTCGCAAAGATGTCGCATATCTCGCGCTTTACTACCGACAGCGGATGTCGTGAGCCTAAATTGACGGGATATGCCGTGCGGGTCAAATCGGTATCTGCCGCCGATGAGCAGAAGAGTTCAAAGCCGCTTTTTAACTCGTTGAATTTGTTTTGAGTAAAGTCTTTCAACTCGTTTAAACGTTGCCCTGTCTCGCGTTTTTGCTCGGCGGCAACGTTACGAAAATCGTTCATCAGCGCCGATATGGCACCTTTCTTACTTAAATATTTAATGCGTAGCGCTTCCAGTTCGTCGGCGCTGTTAGCTTTCAACTCCTGTACTTCTTTTAACAGGTTTTTGATTTTTTCGAGCATATTTCTTCAAAAATAAAGTGCAAAGGTACGTATTTAAATTAAGAATTAAAAATTAAGAATTAAAAATTATGGGAAAAGCGCATGTTATCTGCCGTTTATATCATTACGTCAAAATATTTCAGCATAAATTTTCAGTAAATCAACAAATAAAAATCAATTTCTCTGTCAACTTTTTTGCCTTTGTCTTTTATAAAATGTGAAGCATCATAATTGTTATCAGGAACTTGATACAGTTTACAAAGTGTGAGCATTAAATATTTTTCAGCGCTTTTGCCTGCCGTACTCCACAAACCGCCACGCAAAGCAGCGCGTTTAACTGCCAACGTGTTTATAACAATCAAACTTTCAATGTCGTCTGACGGAAGATTTTCGTTGATAAATGCCTTTTTGTACCAATCTATTGTGATTTCTTTGGAATCCAATTTTGCAGAAGCAATTTTTTTAAAGAAATCTACTGCAAATTGCAGAAATTCGGCATTAATAAGATTTACAATCTCAATGCGATAGTCCTGCGATTTTATTACTCGTGTAATAATATTCTTTACAATTTGGTCTGTAAGTGTCATAATATAATGGATTTATTAAATTCTTCTAATGTTAAAAAAAATGTTTCTTTTTTATCAAAAAGAACTTTTGTTTTTTTTGATTTCATGTAATCAAAGTAGGTTTCGTCTTTTTCTGTTAAGAAAAAATATCTACCCAAACTTTTGGCTGTTCTTCCCATTGTGCCACTGCCTGCAAATGGGTCGAAAACCAAATCGTTTTTGTAAGAATAATACTGAATTACACGCTTACAAAGTTCGGCAGGAAAAACGGCAGAATGTACTTTGTCGAAACAGGGGTCTATTTTCCAAACATTTGTGGTTTCGTAACCATCTGTAACTTTACTTTCTTCGACTGTTTTATAATCATAACTTCTTATATTCCAATCTAATAACTTTTCGGTTTGTTTGCGATAAACCATTAAATATTCGGTTACGGAATTTGGTTTGTAGCCCAATGGTTTACGGTGTTGATGGAAGCCGCCGACACGGTTTTTTACGCTGTATTCGGGTTTCAGCCAAACAATATCGTCTATAAATTCCCAACCGTTTTTTACTAAATATGGGTGTAAATCAAATGGAATTGGATAGCGTTTGCTTGAATGAGAGCGGCTTACACGTGGAATTATTATCGGTGAGGTATTGATTATCAAAAATCTGCCTTCTTTTGTAATACGGTGCGTTTCTTGAAAAACTCTTTCCAAAAATTCCAAATATGCCTGATAACTTGGATAAATGGAATAATCACGGGCATTGTAATAAGGTGGCGAAGTGAAAGTCAAATGAATACTCTCGTCAGGCACAAACTTTAATGCCTCTAAAACATCCGCATTGACAACTATGTTCTTCAAGAAATCGTAAGTTTCAACGTGTGGCAGAGTATCTTTTGGGGATTTCGCTTTTGCAAAATACTCTTTGTATATCACTGTCCGCACCATTTCATTTTCGTGATTTATAAGCGGACGTAAATGCTCTTCAACGTCTTTGTCGTTTTCAAAAACCAACAATCCGCGTATTGCCTGACAAACAATTTTAGGGTCTGTATCATTCAAAAAATCGTATAAAAGCGGTTTGTTTGCACATTTACGCTGTCGCCCTATTGCCGATACGATTTCGCGCCTTACGCTTGTGTCGTTTTCTTTTGGGTAAAGTTCTAAAAGCGGTTTAATATCGCCTTTGCTGTTCAATTTTGCAATATTTTTTATAGCATTCAGGCGAACTTGTGCGTGATTGTGTCTCAAAAGGTTATACAAAAAATCAGCATGAAAATCGTCCGGTAACTGTCCTAAACTTTCAAGCACAAACACAATGCTCCCAACGTCTTTTTGAGCATTCACAAGGTCAACAATATCGCCGTTTCCTCTGTTTTTAAGTTCTGTTATATATTCTTTTGTCATAATGGTTCGTTTTTATTGCCATCAATCAGTAGAAACAATATGCAAAAGTACAACTTAATTTTGGGTTTTCGGTGATATTTTCAAAAAAAGTTTTAAACATTCTTTTTTTTACGACTGCTTGAAATGGTCAAATCGAGCAGTCGAAATTTTTTTTTGAGCAGTCGAAAAAAAAAATTGAGCAGTCGAATCGATACGTTTGAGCAGTCGAAATGAGAAAAGCGCCTGCTCAAACCCTTGCAGTGGTTTTAGACCCTGCAAGCGGTTTCAGGAGCATGATAGCACCAAACGAAAAGTAATGACGGTACTACGTCATTGCGAGAGCGTTAACGTACAGGGCATTCGTCATTGCGAGGTACGAAGCAATTAGGATAAAAACCTGTAAATCCTGCTTCTACTCACTCTCTATTTTTGGTGTCTATCCAGATTGTTACAGGCCCGTCGTTGAGGAGTTCTACTTTCATGTCGGCGCCGAAAATGCCGGTTTGGATTTGTTTGCCTAACTGCAAACCGAGTTCGTCGCAAAACTGTTCGTAGAGCGGTATTGCTGTTTCCGGTTTGGAAGCGCGGATGTACGAAGGGCGGTTACCTTTCTTTGTCATGGCGTGAAGCGTAAA
>JAITHS010000234.1 GCA_031279875.1 Tannerella sp. | reverse complement strand
CCGATAGAAAAGCCTTGGCTACCTTACTGTCTTCCATCATGAAGCGGAAGACTACATCATAAATAGGATTCGCTATACGCATAGTCGTTTGTTTTTAATAATTATGCTGCAAAGATACGTATTTATTTCGAGATATTTTCAAATCGGCAATTTTTTTTGTACTTTTGCGGTCAACTGTTACATCAATCCGTATGAAACGCATATTGACACTGATATTAATTCTCTACACCTCAACCGGTAACGCTTACAACCTGCGGCAAATCAGCAGCCGCGACGGGCTTTCGAACAGTTCCGTTTATTGCCTCTTTCAGGACAGCCGACGCTATCTGTGGCTCGGCTCTTTCGACGGTCTCAACCGCTATGACGGACGGTATATCAATATCTACAAGCCCGACATCAACAATTGTAACAGTCTGTCGAGCAACGTTATTCGTAATATCACCGAAACCGAAAACAACTATCTCTGGATAAGTACCAAGTGGGGGCTTAACAAGTTAGCACTTCGCGAAAATATCATCATGGAATATTACAATGAATTTAAGGACGATTCGCATATCGCCAGAGACAGCCGCGACAACCTCTTTGTGATGGGTAAAACAGGGCAAATGTCGGTTTATGACAAAGAGCGAAATATGTTTATAGACCTGCCCGTAAATCCCGATATACGGTGTGAAAACGTCAGCAGATTTTTTATCGACCACAATAACATTATATTTATAGTACACGACGGAGTTATTGAAAAATACTCTGTGACGGAAAATTACAACATATTGAGACAGCCGAATTACGAACATCCACATCCCGTAGAATACGCCAATTACGACAAGGGCAGGCTGCTGTTTTCCGACAGTAAGGGCGATCTCTGGATAGACAATCCGCAGAGAAAAGTGTTTGTTCGTAATATTCGGACACTTATCAATGATAACGGCGATATATCATCAATAATAATGGACGGCGCCGATATTTTTGTCGGCTTCCGCACTAACGGGCTGTTCCGGCTCGACGCTCAAAATCAGTATGAGCCGGAACATATCGGTATCAACTGCGGAGTGTTTTCGCTGCTCAAAGACAATAATCAGGACATCATCTGGATTGGCACTGACGGGCAAGGCGTATATACCTATACAAAAGACAGTTACACCTTTACAAGTCTCAATCTGTTTCAACTGCCGGTCATCAAGCAACGCCCCGTCAGAGCCGTCTGCACCGACAGCGACGACAATCTCTGGCTCGGCACTAAGGACAATGGCGTAATACGTATAATTAATCATTCATCGTCAGGACATTACGGCGTCGAAAATGTACGCCATTATACCGAAAGCGATGGTTTGAGCAACAATGCCGTTTACGCATTCTGTCGCAGCGTCCGTAACAATGTGATGTGGATAGCCTCCGACGGTCCCGCTCTCAATTATTATTCATACGAAGACAACAAAATTTCTTCCCTTGTAAATCATACAGCACTGTCTTTTAGTAATATACATTCAATATTTGAAGCGTCAGACACCATTTTGTGGGTCGGTACGGGCAACACGTTGACGAAAATCAACATTCGTCGCAAGGGCAGTTATTTGGAGACGACCGGCGTCCGCAGATATGATTTTGATGTAAAAAACAATCAGATATACAACCTTATCTACTCGCTTGTGCCTGAAAATGACACAATTATATGGATTGGGATGCGTGGTAACGGCATTATACGGTTTAACTCCACTACCGGCAACTATCGCCTCATCGCTTTCGACGAGCGCAATATTGCTCCCATGAATGACATCCTCTGCATCCACCGCGACAGCCGTAACGTCCTTTGGCTTGGCTCTTCCTACGGTTTGACACGCTTCGAAATGCTTCCCGACGGTAGCTACAATTACAAAAACTATAATGAAAACGACGGCTTGCCAAACAATACCATTCACGGCATTCTCGAAAGCAACGACGGCGAACTATGGATCAGCAGTAATACCGGTATCATTCTTTTTGACCCGAACAAGGAATCGTTTCGCAGTTTTAATCACAAAACAGGGCTTAAAATCATTGAGTTCAGCGATAACGCATGGTTTGCCGACACTACCGGCAACAAGTTTTACTTCGGCGGAGTGGACGGTATCGTCGAAATCCGATCGGAGAAAAGCCGTATCAAAAATTATATCCCCGATATCCTTTTTTCCAAACTGCGTATTTTTAACAAAGAGTATAATATCAATGATTTTAAATATGATGATAATCAAGGAATAAAACTGAAATATAATCAAAACTTTTTTGCCGTTTCCTTTATTGCGATGGATTTTGTGAACGGCGAAAACAGCCGCTATTACTATAAACTTGATAATTTCAGCGATATATGGATGGACGCACCTGCCAACGAAGCTCTGTTTACTAACATCCCGCCCGGCAATTACCGTTTACGAATACGTTATGACAATGGATTAGTTAATACCGAGCTGTCGCTTGCGGTTACCGTATTGCCGCCATGGTACGCCACTGTTATGGCGCGGATTGTTTACGCTCTGCTGGCTCTGGGGGCGGCTTTCCTCGTTTATTTGTATCTGAAAATGAAGTACGAACGCAAAAAACAGGATATGACCCGCCAATTGGACGCCAAATATCGTGAAGAAGTATATGAAGGTAAACTGCGTTTCTTTACCAACATCTCGCACGAGTTTTGTACTCCGTTGACGCTGATTTACGGTCCGTGCGAGAGGTTGCTTGCGCGAGAAGGCGATAACCCGTTGATTAAAAAATATGTAACGATAATAAAAAACAACGCCGAAAGGCTTAACAATCTCATTGAAGAAGTTATTGATTTTAGACGTATGGAAACAGGTAACAAAACGCTTAATATTGAGAATGTTAACATAAGTGCTTTATTGTCGGATATTTCCGTCTCTTTTAATGAACTCGCAGAACATAACGAAGTGGACTTTGAAATACTTTTTGAACCGGATATTTGCTGGAATACAGATGCTTCATGTTTTGAAAAAGTTATCAACAATCTGATTTCAAATGCGTTCAAATACACTCCACCTAACGGCAAGATTTCGGTTACTGCCGATAAAGTTGATAATATGCTGATTATTAAAGTTTACAATACAGGAAAGGGAATACGTCAGGACGACATACCGCTATTGTTCAACCGTTACAGTGTGATGGATAACATCAAGGAAAACTTCGTCAAGGGATTATCATCTCGCAACGGTCTCGGTTTGGCGATATGTCGGAACGCTGTCGAACTGCTCGGCGGAGTTATAACGGTTGAAAGCGAGCCGGATAATTTCGCAAGGTTTATTGTGGCTATACCGAATGGACGTCCTTTGGAACTGAATTGCTTCGCATCCGGCAGTATCGCACAACAATCAAACAGTTCCAACAGTTCCAACAACTCGAACAACTCAAACGACGAATCCAAATCTCAAATAATAATCATTGATGACAACCGCGAACTCCTCTGGATGATGCGTGAAATTCTTTCCGATGAGTATGAAGTTTTTACTGCCGACGATGGCGAAAAAGGACTGCAACTGCTGATGCAATCCGAACCCGACATTATTATTACCGACATCATGATGCCTAACCTTGACGGTATCACTCTGACGCGCCAAATAAAGCAAAATCCTCATACTATGCATATTCCGCTGATTATTCTGTCGGCAAAAAATACTACCGACGATAAAATCGAAGGGCTGGAATCGGGCGCCGACGCTTATGTGGCGAAACCGTTTGAACCCGACTTCCTTAAAGCAGTGATTAAGAGACTGATGAATGCCAGAAAAACTATCCATGACTATTACAACTCCTCTGCCGTAGCATACAAGTTTGACAACGGACGCCTACTTGCCAAAGAAGACATCGCATTCCTGACCAAAGCAGCTAAAATAATAACAGATAACATTGATAACTCCGAGTTTGCGACCGACGATTTGGCTGCCTCGTTGCAAGTAAGCCTGCGTAACCTCTACCGCCGTTTCAAGGATCTTAAACAGCCTTCACCTAACGATTTTATTAAAGAAATAAGGCTTAAACATGTAGCTACAATGTTGGTTACTACCGATTTAACCGTTCAGGAAATAATGTATGCCGCCGGTTTCAACAATCGTTCCCACTTCAACAGGGAGTTTTTCAAACATTACAACCAAACCCCGAAACAATATCGCGAGGCGAAGAAACAGCCGACAGACAGTTTGTGATAGATCTACCTTATACCATTAATATCCAGTGCATTATGGATTTTTTGGGCATTACGGTAATGTTCGGCGCTTGTTACGGCAAAGCTATGTCGGCCTGAAAAGTCTTCTTTTGCGCACATATACAAATAGTTATGATGTTCATAATTAAGTACCGCATTGATAGCCTGCGGTGAAGGGATACGTATCGGACCGTGCGGCAAACCGGCATGTAGATAAGTATTGTAAGGCGAATCTACTTCAAGATGTTTGTTG
>JAITHS010000318.1 GCA_031279875.1 Tannerella sp. | reverse complement strand
AAGTCATAAACATAAACTTAATTTTGCCTATGATGAAATTATTACCTGTTGTGTCAGTATCTGACAGAAAAAAAATGAAAAAAGAAAATCCCGGTCCGCGAACCGAAACATTGTTGATTCTGCGTCAGTACGCACGTTTGTATAATTATGACCCTGCCACGTTGCAGTACTCTAATATGCTGTTATACAATTGATTAGATGCATCAAAAGATGAAACGTCATTTAATAGCGCCATCGCTTCTTTCCGCCGACTTTCTGCATTTAGAGCGCGATATAGAGATGATTAACAGCAGTGATGCCGACTGGCTCCATTTAGATATTATGGATGGTGTCTTTGTGCCGAACATCTCTTTCGGATTTCCGGTCATTGAAGCCGTCAAACAGTTGTGTGTCAAGCCGTTGGATGTACATCTGATGATAGTTGAGCCGCAGAAATTCATATCCGAAGTAGTCTCTGCTGGGGCTTACATGATGAACGTTCACTACGAAGCCTGCACTCATCTGCACCGCACGGTTAATGCAATCAAAGACGCCGGTATGAAAGCGGCTGTTACGCTCAATCCGCATACGCCTGTCGAATTGCTGACGGATATTATTGCCGAAGTGGATATGGTGCTGCTGATGTCGGTCAATCCGGGCTTCGGAGCGCAAAAGTTTATCCCGCACTCGATCGACAAGACTATGCGATTGCGTCGTATTATCGACGAGCGCGGTCTTGATACGCTTATTGAAATCGACGGCGGCGTCAATCTCGAAACGGGAAAAGCATTGCTGGAAGCAGGCGCTGATGTGCTTGTGGCAGGCAATTTTGTATTTAAAGCCACTAATCCGCGGCAAACCGTAACCGACTTGAAAAGCCTTTAATTCACATCAGCGTTGTGGAACGTCTTGCAAATACACTGCTCGAAGAAGTTTACAAGCGCACGTTCCTGCGTTTATTAATCTTCTGGATTTTCGGCACGCTGTTGCAGGTGTTTTTTCCTGTTCATGTTTATGCTTTTGCGCTGATTGCTGTTGTGGCGTTAACAGTCTTGTTTTCAGCATTTTCGGACAAACGCAACCGTTATCATCCTGTCTATTCCGCCAGATGGGTTTGGGGTTTGCTATTTGCTTTTATGGTGATATTTCTGTCGATTCAGATTACCGAGCAAGCCATCAATTATGTTCATGATATTCGTAATACCCCTTTTCTGATACGTTTGGCACGGCAAATACAGTCAAGTATGGTAGAGAAGATTGGTTTGATGGATATTCCCGATGCCCACAAATCAGTACTTGCCTCATTATCGGTGAATTACAAAGCAACGATGGATTGGGCAACGCGGTCGCAGTTTTCGGTAGCCGGAGTAGCTCATGTTTTGGCTGTCAGCGGTTTTCACGTTGCGGTGGTTTATTGGTGTATAAGAAAAGCGTTGTTCTTTTTGCCCGAAAAAATAGTGTTTTGGAAAGCACTAAAATATTGTATTATAATACTTTACGTATGGGGTTATGCTTTGATTTCGGGTTTAGGGTCTCCGTCGGTACGTGCGGCGCTGATGATAACGGTGTTTCTTATCGGCAAGATACTTCGCCGGTCTCCCGACAAATACAACTCTCTTTTTGCCGCTGCTTTTATAATGCTGGTTTACAATCCGTTAGATATATTAAGCATCAGTTTTCAATTGAGTTTCACGGCGGTATTTTTCATCATGTATCTGCAACCCAAGCTGGAAGACCTCATTTCGGTAAAAAATCCGCTTATAAGCGTTCCTTGGGACATAATAACATGTTCAATTGCCGCACAAACAGGGGTTATGTTCCTCTGCTGTTACTATTTCGGGTACATCTCAACGCTTTTTATTTTTGCCAATCTGTTTGTCTGCTTCATGGCGGAGATATTGATACCTTGTACTCTATTGTGGCTTTTGTTACCGCTTTCGACGCCTTATCTATCTGATATTCTGCAATATATTATTGCAACCACAACAAGATGGATGATGTGGATTGTTGACGGATTTTCGTCAATACCGGGCGCGGCATTCAAAATCCGCATCGACATCTTTACTTTGTTGGCGTCATATCTCTGGCTTGCTTTAACGCTACTCTGGCTTCGTTTTCAACGCTATTCGATGCTGATGTGGTCGCTGATAACGCTGTTGATAATTATTGTCTGGCATATCGTTATGCAGTAATTAAAGTGTTTATTTCACCGACTTACCGTTTATGATTACGTTAGTGTTGGGAAATATGTTTTTAATTCGCTCTATTTCAGACGGTTCTATTGTTCCTTGCAATTAACCAAGCATCATATCATTTATAGATTACATAAACCCTTACGGCTGCTTACCGATATACGCCAATATGCCGCCGTCAACGTAGAGAACGTGTCCGTTGACAAAATCGGAGGCGGATGAAGCGAGAAATACGACGGGACCTTTCAGGTCGTCGGTAGTACCCCAGCGTGCGGCGGGGGTTTTGGCGATGATAAACGAATCGAAAGGATGACGTGAGCCGTCGGCTTGTGGTTCGCGCAGGGGGGCTGTTTGCGGTGTCGCGATATAGCCCGGGCCGATGCCGTTACACTGTATATTAAATCCGCCGTACTCGGAAGCGATATTGCGTGTAAGCATCTTCAAACCGCCTTTTGCTGCGGCGTAAGCAGATACCGTTTCGCGTCCTAACTCACTCATCATCGAGCAGATATTGATGATTTTGCCGCCGCCTTTTTTTATCATCGCCGGAATGACTGCCTTTGCAACGATAAACGGAGCATTAAGGTCAACATCAATGACTTGTCGAAATTCTGCCGCCGTCATGTCAACCATCGGTATTCGCTTGATAATTCCAGCGTTATTAACGAGGATGTCGATAGTTCCTACCTCACGTGAAATTTTCGCAACAGCCTCATTTACTTCGTTTTCATTCGTAACGTCAAACACGTAGCCATGCGCTTTGAAGCCGAGTTTAGTGTATTCTTCGATAGCCTTTTCTACAAGGTCAATCTTTAAATCGTTAAAAACTATCGTTGCGCCTGCTTCGGCAAATGCCGTTGCGATAGCGAAACCGATGCCGTAAGAGCCGCCTGTAACAAGAGCGACTTTGCCTTCTAATGAAAATTGATTCTTCATAATTATAATTATTTAACAAAAGAAATTTTTAGTGGTTGTTCAAGTTCTATCGTAAAGAGTTCGATATAATTTTGAAAATCCGTTATTGAGGGGAAGCCGAATTTTTCCCACCCGTAGCCGGTATAATACGTAACAGGCTTGCTGGGGTAGTATTTTGTGATGCCGATCACATGCGAATTGATTGATTTACATTCTTCAAGCCCTTCGGGGAAGACCAAACCGATAAAAACGTTGCCGACTTTGCTGTTTTCCGGCTCTACGTAAATTATTGCCGATGTGCCGTAATCGGATTTCGACTCGTAAATTTCGTCTTTGCCTTCGCGTTTAACAATTCCGGCGGCGACTATCAGAGTGTCGGATGTGCCGTATTCCTGCGTTACTTTTGTCAGCTGGCTGCCGGCGTCGAGCGAGAAAGTGCGTTTTTCGGAAACGTTTTTGCCGTTGATGTCCAAATCTTTGTAAGTAAGGCGAAAAGTTGTTCTGATAGGGCCGTTTTCGAGCAGCTCTTGCGACACATAATTTTCGTTGAGGATGAGCAACGAATCGTTGATAAACGGAGCCATAGCACCTGCGCCGAGCGTCCTGCCTACTTTGTAATCGTCGAGACCTTCGCCGTGGTCTTCATGATAAGACTGTTTTTTGGCGATGTCGTCTTTGTACCATTTGTCGATAATCAGGGCGTTAGTGCGTTTATACCACACATCAATACCGTTGCTCGGACCGTCGGTCGCAATTAGCGCCGGCCCGTAGATACGAAATGCCACGCGGTCGTTTTCCCACGCAAAATCATCTTTTCGTTCCTTGATATACCGCCCGTAGGTAAGGGGGGGGAACTTTTTATGAGCGCCGGTGCCGATAAAGAACGCAAGTTTTTCATGGACTTTTATGGAAGTCTGAAAAATCAACTTGCCGTCGTAAGTAACTTGCGACGGAATCTGTTCCTTTTTTGCGTTCGTTACGACGTATGTTTTGCCGGACGATACTTTCATCAACCGTTCGACGGGTATCTCCACAATACTCGTCCGGTCATAGTCGGATGTGTTCTCAACGGATATTTCGATGCCTGACTGACATGAAAAGGAGATTGAAAACAATGCTATTGATAAAATTAAATGTTTCATTGCCAATAATTGTTATTTAGTAATTAATAAGTTGTTGATCTGTGATTTAACGCAGTTTGTCGGCCGTAAAAGTATCCATATCGTCATAGTCGAGATTTTCGCCGCACATAGCCCAAATGAAAGTATAATTGCTTGTTCCGGCGGCAGAGTGAATCGACCATGAAGGAGAGATAACTGCCTGCTCATTTGCCATAAAGATATGCCGCGTTTCCTGCGGTTTACCCATAAAGTGGCAAACAGACTGTTTATCAGGCACTTTGAAATAGAAATACGCTTCCATGCGACGCGAGTGAGTGTGAGGAGGCATTGTGTTCCATACGCTGCCCTCTTTTATCTCGGTCAAACCTAACTGTAATTGACAGCACGGCGTTATTTCGTTAAGTATCAATTGGTTGAGTGTGCGCTCGTTAGACATTGCCTTAACGCCTAATTCTCGCGTCCGTCTTAATTCTTTCGTTATCAAAGTAGTAGGATGAGCGGTATGAGCGGGCGATGAGGCGAAGTAAAATTTTGCCGGTTCGGAAGCATTCAAACTCTTGAAAAACACTTCCTTAGAGCCGCGTCCGATATAAAGAGCGTCTTTGTAGGCGAGTTTGTAGTCGTTGCCGTCAACCGACACAATTCCCTCATTTTCAATACAAACGATACCTGCTTCGCGTCTTTCGCAGAAATATTCCGAACGAACAAGGTCAACCGTTTCAAGTTTCAGCGCCTCGTTGACCGGCATCACACCGCCTATAATCAAACGGTCGTTATGAGTATAAACCATCAGCACTTCGTCGGGAGAAAACAGTTTTTCAACCAGAAATTCTTTCCTCAATTGTGCCGTATCATATTTTTTCACATCGTCGGGATGAGTACCCCAACGTTCTTCGATTTTTGTTTTCATATATTAAAATTTATTTATTTTTTGCAAATTCAAGTGCTTGTGTTGTCAGGCGATATTTCGATATCATATTCGGTACTTCCCATGCAGGTAGCGAACCGGCGCGCAGATATTCGAGATAATGCTCCGTAACTTGTCCGAAATGGGCTTCGTGTCCGTTATGATATTTCGCCGGTATGGTTACTTCCCACTTGTCGTCGGCAAGTTTGCTGATACCGATACCGTCGTATTTGGCTGCAACGGCGCCCAGCGACCTTTTGAGAGCGTCCTCAAAGATTTTCGTATCCTTATCGACACACTGTATATATAATGTAGGACGATAATTTTGCTCTTTGCCCTGTTCAATGATGAGATGTGCTTTCGAGCCTCGCATTATGGCGTAATGTGTGTCGCCACCGCCTTGGGGATAAGTATAGTTCCACTTGACCGCTACTTGGGCATATACGCCGCGCAGTTTAAACAATATATCGCCATTGGCATATACTTTTAAGGTATCGTTGACGACGTCTTTTTTCAGAAAATCGGGATAGCCTGTTTGAAGTCCCGTTACCTCACCGAATTGAGCGGGCGAGATAGAAGTAGTCCAGCGGTTGGCATCGATAAGTTCCACATCTTGAACGTATTCGATCGACTGTTCGGGAAACAGTTGCCACTGAACAAGGTCAATCAGATGTGTCGTAACGTCCACAATGCCTTCGCCTTGCTGCTCGGTATCAAAAAACCATGCCGGACGTATTAACGGCTTTCCCGACACTACTTTGAAGAAATGATGAATGCTTTCTGTCATCATCCCCGGCTCTGTCGGCGTGCCTTGCTGCTGCTCGCCATAGACGGCTGCTATTTGCGAAAATTCTTTTTGCAAAATAGTGGCAATCTCGAAACGCTCCGTCATAAT
Source organism: Tannerella sp. (assembly GCA_031279875.1). GTDB lineage: Bacteria > Bacteroidota > Bacteroidia > Bacteroidales > Tannerellaceae > Tannerella. The sequence goes on along the minus strand of JAITHS010000318.1, from coordinate 2,373 downwards.
GTCATACAACAGGATACCTTTTTCTTTTGCTACGTCGAAACATTGTTTAAGTATCTCATAATCAGCAGCATTAATAGCCATAGGCTTATCCGCCAGCACATTGATGCCGGCTTGAAGCGTTTTGAGGATATACTCTGTTTTCTTACCGTTATTACCGGCCGTAACCATCACATTTCCTTTCTTTTCGGCAATCATACGGTCGAAAAAATCCTGTCCGGTATAAACGATTTCATTCCATTTGGCCGGATTTTCGGCGCGGGTGTTATAGGCGTCGATTTTTTTGAGATGTTCGTCAAGATCGGCTCCGGCGGGCGCATAAACATAGACGTCGGGACTTACACCGGGGTAAGAAATTTTCTGAACCAGCGCAGCATGAAAATGCCCCGGATCAAGCGTTATAAGCCGCACGTCATTAGTGTCTGTCTGTTCCTTTTTCATTGTGCATGAAACATTTATAAGCAGTAAAACCGCATAAATAAGATATGTTTTTTTCATATAAAATAATATTTATCGGCGGCAAAATTAATCTATTTTTTTCAAATCCGCAAAGAAAAAATATTTTTTTTTTGTTTTGTCTGATATTTATTCGTAATTTTGCGGCTGTTTATTAAAAAATATTATGACAAAAGGAACAGTTAAAGGTATCGTAGCGAACCTTGTGACGGTAGAAGCCGACGGACCGGTATCACAAAACGAAATTTGTTACATCACGGTTGAAGGTACAAGGCTGATGTCGGAAGTGATAAAAGTAACAGGCTCAAATACTTACGTTCAGGTATTCGAAAGTACCCGCGGAATGCGCGTAGGAGATAAGGCCGAATTTATGGGGCATCTGTTAGAAGTAACGCTTGGTCCGGGTATGCTGTCGCGCAACTACGACGGTCTGCAAAACGACCTCGACAGCATGGACGGTGTATTCCTGAAACGCGGACAATATACGGAAGCGCTTGACAGTGAGCGACTTTGGGATTTCAGTCCGCTTGCATCCATCGGAAATACGGTTAAAGCCGGTTCGTGGCTCGGTGAAGTGGAAGAAAATCATCAGCCTCACCGTATTATGGTGCCGTTCAAATTTGAAGGTACTTATACGGTTAAATCTATCGCCCCGCGAGGTAAATATACCGTAAATCAAACAATCGCCGTCGTAACCGACGCTAACGGCACAGACCACAACGTTACGATGACGCAGAAATGGGCTGTTAAAAAGCCCATTACGTGCTACAAAGAGAAGCCGCGCCCTTACAAACTGCTTGAAACGGGCGTCCGTATCATTGATACCGTTAATCCGATTGTTGAAGGCGGTACAGGCTTTATCCCCGGCCCGTTTGGTACGGGCAAAACCGTTCTGCAACACGCAATATCAAAACAGGCCGAAGCCGACATCGTTATCATGGCTGCCTGCGGCGAACGTGCTAACGAAGTGGTGGAGATTTTCTACGAATTTCCCGAACTTGAAGATCCGCACACCGGACGCAAACTGATGGAACGGACGGTTATCATTGCCAACACATCGAACATGCCCGTTGCAGCACGCGAAGCGTCGGTCTATACCGCCATGACGATTGCCGAATACTACCGCAGCATGGGACTGAAAGTGCTGCTGATGGCCGACTCGACGTCACGTTGGGCGCAGGCGCTCCGCGAAATGTCGAACCGATTGGAAGAACTTCCCGGACAGGACGCTTTTCCGATGGATCTGTCGGCTATCGTGGCTAATTTCTACGCCCGCGCAGGAATGGTAACGCTCGATAACGGTAAAACGGGTTCGGTAACGTTTATCGGTACCGTTTCGCCCGCCGGAGGAAACCTCAAAGAGCCTGTTACCGAGAATACTAAAAAAGTAGCCCGCTGTTTCTATGCCCTCGAACAGGCGCGTGCCGACCGCAAACGATACCCCGCCGTCAATCCCATCGACAGCTATTCCAAATATCTTGAATATCCGGAGTTTGCCGACTATATAGCCCAACATATCTCCGCCGACTGGATCGATATGGTCAACGAAGTCAAAACCAGAATGTTGCGCGGTAAAGAGATTTCGGAACAAATCAACATACTCGGCGACGACGGAGTGCCGGTCGATTATCACGTAATATTCTGGAAATCGGAACTGATAGATTTCGTGATACTGCAACAGGACGCTTTTGACGCCGTTGATGCCGTTTGCCCGCTTGAACGTCAGGGCTATATGCTCAAAAAAGTAATCCGTATATGTCGCGCTGAGATGCCTTTCGGCAGTTTCGGCGAAGTGTCGGACTATTTCAAGCGCCTCATCAACCTGTTTAAACAGATGAACTACTCAGAGTTCCGCAGCGACAAATTCAACGACTACGACCGGCAGGTGGATAACCTCGTCGGGGGGAATTAAAAATTAAA
>JAITHS010000308.1 GCA_031279875.1 Tannerella sp. | reverse complement strand
TTGTATCTGTTCGGTAATATATTTAGAATGTTACATACGTAAAATTCATTGCAAAGTTACGAAATGTTTTTGATATTTGATGCAATATAGCGCCCCAAAAATCGTTTAGAGAGTAAATTTTATCTTCCTATGAGCAAAAATATTTATGATTCGAAGCAGCGCTGGAAAATTATTTTTATAATCGTAGCGGCGATTATCATCGTCGGTACGGTCTTAATATCCAATTCATTCAGCCGACAACTCGCACAGGAAGAGCGCAAGAATGTCGAACTGTGGGCTGATGCTATGAACATCCTCGTTTCGGAAACGCAAAATGATAATCAGAACATGAATCTTATTCTGAAAATTATTCATGGCAACACTACCGTGCCTATTATAGTTTGTGATTCGGCAGGTAAGGTCGATGAGTACCGCAATATTTCAGTGCCGGAAAAGAATCCGGAAGATTTTTTACGCCGAAAAGTAGAAACTTTTAAAGAGAAAAATCCGCCTATCACGGTAGAAATCGAAAACGAGGTTCTGGCTTATATATATTATGACGAATCGCTTGTTTTAAAGCAACTTACGATGTATCCGTATATACAGATTTCGATAGTTTTTCTGTTTATCATCGTTGCTTTTTTTGCTCTGATGAGTTCAAAAAAAGCAGAGCAAAACAAAGTATGGGTAGGTCTGTCGAAAGAAACGGCACATCAACTCGGCACACCGATTTCGTCGCTGATAGCGTGGGTGGAATACCTTAAAAATAAGGATGTTGAAGCCGAGTATATTAAGGAAATGGAAAAAGACGTCAATCGCCTTGAAACTATCGCAGACCGTTTTTCAAAGATCGGTTCCGACCCTAATATGTTGCCTATCAACATTAATCATTCAATAAAAAGCGCCGTCGATTACATGAGTTCGCGCATATCGTCGAAAGTTGTTTTAAAGACGCAACTGCCTGACAGTCCGCTACTTGTGCTGATGAACGATTCTCTATTTTCGTGGGTCATTGAGAATATTACCAAGAATGCCGTTGACGCAATGAACGGTCAGGGCAGCATCACTTATAGCGTTGAAAATAAAGGGCGTAAGGTATTTATCGATATTACGGATACGGGCAAAGGCATTTTGAAATCGCGTTTTAAGACTATATTCAATCCGGGCTATACGACTAAATCTCGCGGGTGGGGGCTGGGGCTGTCGCTCGTAAAGCGTATCATAGAATCGTACCCCAGCGGCAAAATTTATGTCAAGACCTCCGAAATATGCAAAGGCACAACGTTCAGAATCGAATTGAAAAAATACCACGGATAAAGTTTATTAACGGTATGAGAGCGAATTTTGTTGCAGTTATATTATTGAAAATAAGTTGTTTGGCTTCGGCGCAGGAGCCTCCCGAAAAAGACGACAGGAAGAATGACAATCTCAAAGACCTGATTATAGAGCGTTACGAAGAGGTGAGGCCGAATTATAACGCCGACAGTGTGCGCCGCGAACTTGATACCGGTCCGTATTTTTCGCTTTACAAAGATAATTATTTTATCGGCGGCGTTCCGTTGGGCGATAAAATAAAGGCAAACAATTCCAACGTCAAGTTTCAATTGAGTGTTAGTCAGAAGATTACGCGCAGCCGCTTGCCTTTCGATACATATCTTTTTATTATGTTTACGCAAAAGACCATTTGGAACGTGGCTCAAAAATCAATGCCCGTTCGCGACATCAATTTTAATCCGGGCATCGGTCTGGGACATATCATTGTGTATAAAAATCGTTATGTAGGGCGGGCATTCCTGATGGCGGAGCATGAATCAAACGGCAAAGACAGCATCCTGTCACGAAGTTGGAACAGGTTTTCTGTCGGCGCTAATGTGATGATTACCAAGAATATAGACGCTCAAATAAAAATCTGGGCTCCGCTTATCGACAGCGATAATAACCGTGATATATTGAGATACAACGGTTTAGGTCATTTCGGACTTAATATCCGCAGCGATAACCGTCGGTTTGTGTTCGGAAGTTTGTTGACATGGCGTTCAAGATCGTTCAGTTTCAACTCGCAATGGGATTTCGGTTTCAAACTCCGCAATAACGACAACCAGTATTTTTTTATTCAGTATTACAACGGCTATGGAGAGAATCTGTTTGATTATAACCATTTTAAGAGTATGGTCAGGGTCGGATTTGTTATCAAGTCGAGAGATTTTAGTATCTATTAGGATGGGTTTAACAATTGAGTTTTTCGACAGCGCACCTCAATATTTATTTGCACCTGATTTTTCTGCATTTTGCCATTTGTAAAATTGTTTGTACCTTTGCGTCTCAAAATCAATAGTATATGCCTGAAAGTCAAAACATAGAATACAAAAGCAGCTGGCGCGACGAATACCTGCGTTGGATTTGCGGTTTCGCTAATGCCAACGGTGGTAGCATTTACATTGGTAAAGACAACAGTGGTGCGGTGGTAGGCGTAAAAGATTCCAACAAATTGATGGAAGATCTGCCCAACAAGATAACTACTATTTTGGGTATCGTTTGCGATGTGAATTTGTACACAACCGAGCAGGGTGAGTTTATTGAAATCGTTGTAGAACCACAGCCTAACGCTGTAAGTTACAAAGGCGAATATCACTACCGCAGTGGCAGTACCAAACAAGAATTGAAAGGCGCGGCATTGGATAAATTCCTGTTGAAAAAGCAAGGCAAGCATTGGGACAGCGTACCCGTTCTAAATGTTACCGTTGCCGATTTAAAGTCCGAAACTTTTGATTTTTTTCGTAAACGCGGCGTAAAAAGCAAACGCCTTGATCAAGATACTTTAACCGACAGCAACGAACTTTTGCTTGAAAATCTGCAACTTACAGAGAACAATTTCCTCAAACGAGCTGCCGTCTTATTGTTTCACCCTAACCCGGAAAAGTTTGTAACTGGAGCGTTTATCAAAATCGGCTATTTTGAATCCGACAGCGATTTGATTTTTCAGGACGAAATTCACGGTAACCTTTTTGAACAGGTAGAAAAGACAATGGAACTGCTTTTTAGCAAGTATATTAAAGCAATAATCGGTTACGAGGGCAAGTTTCGTGTAGAGAATTACGAATATCCGTATGATGCCATTCGCGAGGCAATCCACAATGCCGTAGCACACAAGGATTATACAGGCGGCATACCAATTCAAATCAGTGTTTATAAAGACAAAATTATGATTTGGAACTTTGGCCAACTGCCTGAAAATTGGACGTTAAACGATTTACTGCATAAACATTCTTCGCGACCGCACAACCCCGATATTTCCACAGCCTTTTTTCGAATTGGTTATATCGAAGCGTGGGGACGCGGAATGTACAAAATGAAAAAACAATGCATTGAAGCAAATTTGCCTGCTCCGACACTTTCAGCTAACGGACAGGATTTTTGGATTGTGTTTAACAAAGAATTGGATTTGACAGCGTTAAATCTTAACAATAGGCAGTTAGACGCAATTAAATTTTTCAAAGGAAAAGGCGAGATTGTAAGTTCCGAATACGCAACACGGTATTATATAACTGTCAGAACAGCAACTACCGACATTGCCGAATTGGTAGAAAAAGGATTGTTAGTCAAAGAAGGTACTCTTAAAACGACAAAATATTATTTCCGATAAATTTCCGATAAATTTACAAGTCATTATCTTTACAATAATTTTATAATTAGCAAATTGTATAAACAATAAGAAATGTTTATTTCCGATAAATTTCCGACAAAATAAACCCTCATAAAGAACACACGTCGGTTTAAGAAGTTCCGGTGTTTTCTCGGTATCTCTTGCGGTATTCTTTCGGGGTGAGTTCCATCTCTTTTACGAATGATTTTGAGAAATGAAACGGGTCGTAGAAGCCGAGACGGAATGCTATCTCTTTGATTTGCAGATCGGAAAATTGAAGGAATGAACAAGCACGCTGGATGCGCAACGAGTTGTAATATTCCATCGGCGCAAACGACGTCCTTTTGATAAATAGCGTTATCAAATGAGACTGCGAGTAGCCTGCATTACGGGCTATGTCTTCAAGCGTGATGTGGTTTTCGATGTTATCTTTCATGAAGTGAATGCTTTTCTGGATGACGTCTTCAACTTTTGCGTTTTTGATCTCGCGGTACTGCGGCAAATACTTGACGGAAGCAAGGAAATACATCAAACAAAAACTGATATATTCCAGATTATCAGTGTTATAACCCATTTCAAGATTACGGAACATGCTCTCAAACAGCATTATACGGTCGGAATAACGGCTGTTGACGGCGTCATACAAAGTGATTACTTTCCCAATTATCTTTTTAAACATGTTTACATTATTTCCCTTAAAATGAATCCAATAGATACTCCACGGCTCATGGATGTCGGAGCCGTAGGAATGCGGCGCATTTGCGGGGATGATGAAGAGTTGTTGTGTCGCAAGTTTGTAGGTATCGTTTTTATATTCTATCCATCCGCTGCCTTTTTCGCAGTATATCAGGATGTTTTCGGGAGCGCCGTCATTGCGCTGTCGAAAATGATACTTGGCTGCGGGATAGTAGCCGATGTGGGTAACATAAAGTTGGCGTGTAATACTGTTTTTTGACTGCAAATCCCTTATATTATAAGGAGTTACGATTGCTTTTTCGCCTTTAAATCCGTCGGGTATGGTTTCCATGCCGCAAAAATAGTAATTTTTTACATGTATTCCAAAAAAACTTACATTTTTTAGTGCCGAAAAGTCCGTACCTTTGCGGCATGAAAACTAACGCATATTTACTTTTAGTTACTTTTGTTGCGGCTATGGGAGGGCTGCTGTTTGGCTACGACTGGGTAGTGATAGGCGGCGCCAAGCCGTTTTACGAGATGTTTTTCGGCATATCAGGTTCACCGTCGATGCAGGGCGTTGTGATGGGTAGTGCCATTATCGGCTGTCTGCTTGGCGTGATGCTGTCGGGAAGTATTGCCGACAGGTACGGTCGCAAACCGCTATTAGTTACCGCTTCGCTGATATTCATCCTCTCTGCTGTCGGTACGGGTATTGTGAATACAATAGAATGGTTCGTATTTTGGCGCGTCATAGGAGGTGTGGGTATCGGCATTGCGTCGAACCTGTCGCCGATGTATATCGCGGAAGTGTCGCCGCCGGCTGTGCGCGGACGGTTGGTGTCGGTGCAACAGTTATCTATCGTTATCGGTATTCTTGCGGCACAGATAATCAACTGGTTGATAGCCGATAATGTCGTTGCGGGAGAAGATATTCTCTCGTCGTGGAACGGTCAAACGGGCTGGCGATGGATGTTTTGGGCAGAGGGTATTCCGGCAGGACTGTTTTTTGTACTTGTATTTGTTATCCCCGAAAGCCCTAAATGGCTGGCAAGCAAACTGCGCTACGAGTATGCCGAACGGGTTTTTAAGCGTTTCGGAGGTGCGGAATATGCGGCAACAGAAATGGCGGGGTTGAAAGCGGATAACCGCTTGCAGGGTACTGAAACCGCTGCAAGGGTTGACGGAAACCGCTTGCAGGGTACTGAAAACCGCTTGCAGGGTTTGAAACCGCTGCAAGGGTTTAAACCGCTGCAAGGGTTTAAACCGCTGCAAGGGTTATGGAAGATACTGCTTTGCGGCATTGTGCTGGCAGTCTTACAGCAATGGTGTGGCATTAACGTTATCTTCAACTATGCGCAAGAAGTGTTTGCGTCGGCGGGATATACCGTGTCGGACATACTGTTTAACATTGTCGTAACAGGTGTTACTAACGTGATATTTACCGTTGTAGGGATGTACACCGTTGATAAACTCGGACGGCGGGCGCTGCTGCTTTTCGGATGTGCGGGACTTGCCGCTATCTACGCCGTTCTGGGCTATTGTTATTACGCAAATATCACAGGCATAGCGGTTTTGTGCCTTGTTGTGGCTGCAATAGCCTGTTATGCAATGACTTTGGCTCCGGTAGTATGGGTTGTGATAGCAGAGATTTTCCCTATGCGCGTTCGAGGGCTGGCGATAGCAATATCGACGTTCTTCCTGTGGACGGCATGTTTCGTGCTGACATACACTTTTCCGCTGCTAAACAACGCATTAGGGGCTTACGGGACGTTTTGGCTTTATGGCGTTATTTGCTTGTTAGGCTTCCTGTTCGTAAGGCGTAATCTCCCCGAAACCAAAGGTAAGTCGCTGGAAGAGATTGAAGTAGTGGTTAGTGGTTAGTGGTTAGTGATTAGTGATTCCCATTAAGATGAAAAATAATGACAGAAACGACAAAACATATTATTGAGCCGACGGTGCATGAAAAGGGCGTCGTCAGGGCTTGGAAGGAGATTTTGATGCTCCCCACTTATGAGGCGGGAAAGCCCGAAAAGAATCCGGTATTTTGCGACAAGCGTGTCTATCAGGGCAGTAGCGGCGTCGTATATCCGTATCCCGTAATAGAATCGGTCTCCGACGAGAAGCAAGACAAGCCTTATAAAGCGATGTTTCTCGAAAACGAGTATCTGAAAATAATGGTATTGCCGGAACTCGGCGGACGGGTCCAGATGGCTTACGACAAAATCAAAAAGCGGCACTTTGTGTATTATAATCAAGTAATTAAGCCTGCTTTGGTAGGGTTAACCGGCCCTTGGATATCCGGCGGTATTGAGTTTAACTGGCCGCAGCACCACCGTCCGAGTACGTTTTTGCCTGTTGATTGCATGATACAAGAAAATCATGACGACGGCAGCGCTACGATATGGTGTCATGAGATTGAGCGGATGTCGGGGATGTGTGAGACGCACGGTTTGACGTTGCGTCCGGGCAAGGCTTATCTCGAAATATCCGTCAAAATATATAACCGGACGCCCTTTCCGCAAACGTTTCTGTGGTGGGCAAATCCGGCTGTGAGCGTCAACGAGCATTATCATTCGGTATTTCCGCCCGACGTTCATGCCGTTTACGACCACGGCAGGCGCGACGTCTCGACATTTCCTATCGCCACAGGAACATACTACAAGCAGGATTATTCCGCAGGAGTAGATATATCGAGATATAAAAACGTACCTGTACCGACATCGTTTATGGCAGTAAGTTCGAAATACGATTTCATCGGTTGCTATGAGGAAGATACGCATTGCGGAATGCTGCATGTAGCCGACCACCGCGTGTCGCCCGGCAAAAAACAGTGGACATGGGGATATTGCGATTTCGGACGTGCGTGGGACAGAAATCTGACCGACGAAGACGGACCATATATCGAACTGATGACAGGCGTTTATACTGATAATCAGCCCGATTTCTCTTGGATACAGCCTTATGAAGAAAAGTCGTGGACGCAATATTTCATGCCGTTTTCGGAAGTCGGATATGTTAAAAACGCTACGAAAGATGTGCTTTTGGGAGTGAATATTCGACCAACAACAGACGCTTCGACCGCGTTTGAGATAACCGTTTATACTACAAGCGAATATAAAAGTTTGAAATTAATAATCAACAACGGGCAAACAGTTGAAGAACAGACGTTTGACTGCTCGCCTGACAGTCCTTGGAAATTTGTTTCGGAGCAAACTATGACGGAATGTTGTAACTCCGTCAAAGTGCAAATAACTTATTCGGATGTCTTACTCGTTGAGTATCAGCCCGAAAATGAAGCCGACAAGCCGACGCCCGAACCGGCAAAAGCAGCACAAGACCCCAAAGATATCGAATCTGTTGAGCAACTGTTTCTTACCGGTTTGCATCTCGAACAATACCGGCACGCTACTTACAATCCTCTTGATTATTACGACGAAGGGCTGCGGCGCGAAACGGGCGACGTGCGCTGTAACAACGCCAAAGGATTGCTGCTGATGCGTCGCGGGCAGTTTGCCGCCGCCGAGCCGTATTTCCGCCGCGCAATCGAGACGCTGACAGAGCGTAACCCCAATCCTTACGACGGCGAAGCGTACTATAATTTGGGGGTGTGTTTGAAGTTCCTATCCGTCGAAACAAACGCCGGAAGTTATGATGGCGCTTACGACGCCTTATTCAAATCGACCTGGAACGCGGCATGGCAAGACGCCGCTTATTTCGCTCTGGCACAGATAGATTGCATACGCCGTGATTGGGAAAAAGCCATTGATAATATTGAGCGCAGCCTTATCCGTAACCGGAATAACGCCAAAGCCATACATCTTAAAACAGCAATTCTGCGACATCTCGGCCGTAAAGACGAGGTGTTGAAATCGATTGATATTGAGATGTTTAATATTCCATGCCGTTTTGAAATGTATCTAATAACTGCGGATGAAAGTTATATAGACGGTATCAAACGTATATCTCGCTGTTCAGCAAATGATTACATCGAATATGCTCTTGATTATGCCGCCGCAGGATTGTATGAAGAGGCGGAACAATTTCTGTTGAAAACAGGTGAACCGGAACATCTTCAATCCGTAAATATATTGTATCTGCTTGGATGGATAGCCTCATTATCAGGCAATAACGACATGTCTCTCAATTACTTTCGTAAGGCTGCCGTATCATGCCCCGACTTTTATTTTCCCAACAGAATAGAAGAAACGCTGATTTTAAAAAACGCAATTGCACAAAATCCGTCCGATGCTTTTGCTCCGTATTTTCTGGGCAATTTCTACTACGCCGCACGGCAGTATGACGATGCTATTGCGTACTGGGAGCAGGCAGCGGCGCTCAACAATTCTTTCCCGACACTGCTGCGCAACCTCGCTCTCGCTTATTACAACAAACGTAATGACGGAAAAAAAGCGCAAACGCTTATGGAACAGGCTTTTGCGCTCGATACTACCGACGCTCGTATTCTGATGGAACTTGACCAACTGTATCGCAAAAGAGGCGTCAAACCGGCTGACCGTCTGGCATTTATGGAAAAATATCCCGAACTTATCAACCGGCGAGATGATCTTTTTATCGAGTATTTAACACTTTTTAACAATTTGGGCAGATATGAAGAGGCGCTGCAACTCATCGCTTCCCGTCGTTTCCACCCTTGGGAAGGAGGCGAAGGTAAGGTTACAGGGCAATATGTGCTGGCTAACAGGGAATTAGCAAAAGAATTGTTAAGCAAACCGTTGAACTCTACCTCTGTTGCAATTGAAGCGCTAACGTTTCTTCACGCTACCGACGTATATCCGGAAAATCTCGGCGAAGGCAAACTAATCAACGCCGAAGAAAACGATATTAACTATTATAAAGGTCTGGCATATAGAGCATTAGGCGAAGAAGAAAAAGCGGTATCGTTTCTTACAAAGGCTACCGTCGGTTCGTCGGAGCCGCAGCAGGCTTTTTTCTACAACGACCCGCAGCCGGATAAGATTTATTATCAGGGACTTGCATGGCGTGCGCTTGGCGACGAAAAAAGCGCCGTCAGATGTTTCAAGCGCCTCATCGCACACGGTAAGAAACATCTTAACGACAAATGCCGAATAGACTATTTTGCCGTCTCGCTGCCCGACCTCGCTATCTGGGATGAAGATCTCAACGTCCGCAACCAAATACATTGTCATTACGTAATGGATCTCGGCTATCTGGGACTGAAGAATTAGGGGACGAGGGAACAAGGCAGAAAGCAGAAAGCAGAAAGCAGAAAGCAGAAAATTATTTGCATATTGTTGGCATATCGCTTGCGTAAAGTTGACATATAGTTTACATTATGTTTACAAGGAGACGAGGGGAAGAGGAGACGAGGAGACCGGGCATTCGTCATTGCGAGGAACGAAGCAATCCAGAGAAAAACCTGTAAATCCTGCCTCTCCTGCAATCCTGTAATTCCGAATTGCTTCGTTCCTC
>JAITHS010000256.1 GCA_031279875.1 Tannerella sp. | reverse complement strand
TACATGCAGACCAAGCAGTGGAATAACGCTATCACCGAAGGTCGGGAACTGATGAAATCGGAATACGGCTACGAATTAGTAACCGACGCCGGCGACGCAGGTTCGGCTTATGCCAACATCTTTGCCTCAGCAAACGAAGGCAATAAGGAAACGATATGGTCGGTGAACGGCCTCCGTGAATACCAGTCTCACCTCTGGTATCCGCACGTAATCAGCTGGGGAGGATATAAAATGACGCGGAAATTCTTTGAAACGTTTGAAGAAGGAGACGACCGATGTGCCTCCAACGTGATTACCGACGGCGGTTCGGGCGACGGCGTCTTGCCTGTGAAGTACGATATGGCAAACCGGACGGGCGACAATTGTTATACCGACTGGATTGTGTATCGCTACGCCGACGTCATCACCCTCTTATCAGAAGCCATTGTGCAGCACGGAGGCTCCGTTACTGCTGAAGCTATCGACCTGCTTAATAAGGTTCGTACCCGTGCAAGCCTGTCGGCATATCAAGCGAGCGATTTTACCGGTAAAGACGATTTTATCGACAAACTGCTCTGGGAACGCGCCCACGAATTATGGTACGAAGGTTGTCGCCGTCAAGACCTGATACGCAACAACAAATACGTAGAATTTATGGCAAAAAAATGTGTTGATTACGGAAGAACGGACTATATAACCTCTCTCGGAACGAAAGCACATCTGTTTCCGCTGCCCTCGTCGGCTGTAAACGAAGGACGCAAAGGCGGATTTGTCTATCAAAATCCGGGCTACGGCGATTGATTTGCATAATGTATAAAGGGAACCTCTAAAAATCATTTTTTTAGAGGTTCCCTTTAACCACAGCAAGCGTTCGGGCTGTGTTTATATCCTCGGAATATTATACCGTAGTCCGACATAAATTTTACGTCCGTGAATAGGTCCCCAAATCATTGTGCTGTCGAAATTGTTGCCGCGCGGGTTTGAGGCGTCAATGATTGGGTGCATCTGCATGAAATCAAACATGTTCTCACTGCCGAGATAGACCGACCATGTGCGGAAATATTTGGTTATTTGACTGTTCCACACTTGAAACGACTTGTACGAAGTGTCCCACAGCGGATTGACGGCGTCGGGCAAAGGCATCCTGCCGCCGCCGTTGAACTGTCCGGTAAGGTCAAACTGCCACTTTTTCAGCGGACTGAGATATGAAGCGGTAAGCATTCCTTTATAATTGCTAATGAGCGGTTTACGGAAACGAGTAGTCGTGCCGGAAGCATTGCGATAATCGGTTTTGGCGTCCGTATAGCGATATGCGCCCGTAAGCGTAAAGCCTCTCAGGAACGGAAATTGATACGTCGCTTCTATCTGGAAACTGTTTGAATACGCCTTGCCGCCGTTGAGGTTGTAGAAATGCACCTCATGCGGATTGCTGTCCATGTCGGTTACAACCTGTTTGAGAAACGATGTGTAATACCATTCTGTGTTGATAATCAAATCTTTACCTCCCAGAGGGATATAAAATGCAACATTCAGTCCGGTATTGAATGCTTTTTCTTGCTCCAAATCGCTGTCAATGACAAGTTTGCGACTGCTTGACAGCAGAAAGTTATTCTCCGTCAGGATGTTAGGAGTGCGGTATCCCAAGCCTGCCGATGCGCGGACGTTTAACCACGTGAAAGGGTTGTATTTCAAGTGGATACGTGGTGTAACGAACGATTTGTACATCGAACTGTGATCAGCCCTGACGCCAGCGAGAAGGATAAAACGGTCTTGCAGGTTGAGGGTGTATTGGAGGTATGCGCCCGAAACGAGTTCGCGACGGTCGAGGACGGTATTTTCCGTATTTTCGTCAAACCGGTCGCCGTTGAAACTCAACCCTGCGCTGATATTATGCAGCGGCGAATATTGCGCCTCATACATCAGGCTCGCATACAGATTCTTCTGATAAACGTTGTAAGGCGTATAATCATACATCGAATTTTGTTCGTGATAAGAACCCGAAGCAATCAGCGCAATACTCTCAACTCGTGCGGGATTAAGAATATATGCCTGTTTGGTATAGCCTTCGACGCGATTTGTTGCGTTGTTAATACGGTAAGGGTCTGATACATTGATATATTCGGTAGCCTGTCCGCCGGTGCGACTTTCGTTCAGATAGCGAATCCCGTATTGCGCAACATACTGATTACTGCGATGTTGCCAGCGATTCATTACGTTAACATGTTCGCGAAGCGGGATGTCGAGAAAGCCGTCGCCGTTATCGTCTTGCTGTACTTTTTCTTGCGAATAATGCACAAAAAGACTTGTTGACAGATTGTCGTTCATCAGAATACTCGCGTCGGCATTAGCCTCGTATCGTCCGGCGTCGCTAACAAACAGGTTGGCAAAAAATTTGTCCTGCGTGTGAGGCTTCTTGTACTCCACATTTATCTGACCAGCAATGGCTTCGTATCCGTTCTTTACCGACGACGTACCTTTGGAAATCTGAATGCTTTCCATCCACGGACCCGGCACATAATCAAGACCGTAAAGTTGCGCCACGCCGCGAAAGTTAGGATAATTTTCGGTTAGCATCTGCACGTAAGTGCCTGACAGTCCGAGCAGTTTGATTTGCCGTGCGCCTGTTGCGGCGTCGCTGAACGAGACGTCAACCGACGGATTCGTCTCAAAACTTTCCGCCAAGTTACAGCACGCCGCACGTCCGAGTTCTGCCATCGAAAGTCGCTGGGTTTGAAAGATATCCGTCCGCGACGAAATCATCCCTGTTTGATGCTCTGTTACGACAACTTCGTCAAGTTCCACATCGCCTTTGAGGATGATATGTAGCATCTCTTTTGGAGTTTCCATTATAGTAATTGTCTGCGTGATATGACCTATATAACTGATCATCAGGCTTTTTTCGCCTGCACGCCGTTCGATTTCAAAGTTACCTTCTTCGTTTGTTACGACGCCTCTGTGCGTCTCGTGCCAGTGAACATTTGCGCCGATGAGAGGATTATGGTCTTCATCGCAAACATGCCCCTTGACAATGTCTTCTGCCGTCGAATATGCTGACAGCAAGAGGGTTATGATTAAAAAAATATATTTCATTGTTGATTTTGTTTTAATTGTTAAGTTTTTTTCGGTGATGTGATAGCGTCATACCCTGCCAATGACAGGCAGGGCATGCGTCATTGCGTGGTACCTTCTGCTTTCTGCTTTCTCCAAACCGCTTGCAGGGTTTAAAACCACTGCAAGGGTTCGTGGTACCTCAACAAAACAACTAAATCAAGAGTACGGTAAGAATGGCGAGATAGTCTCGCGGGGGCGTTACGGGCGGTCCGGTATTCATAACCGTCTCTGCTGCCTTGCCGATTATAGAAATGTTTATTAATAGTGCAGACGTTTTGTCTGCAAAAAAAGTAACGAAAATCGGGTCAATAATCTGTTTCAACGCCTGATGTGAGTTCCAATCGAAAGTGATATGTTCGAAACTGCAACAGTTTTTTCGGGAAGATGGTATTTCTCCGTTGCTGCAATGTTTTTTAACAATTTCGGAAGATTTTAATCCGGCCGGAGACAGAGCTTTGCAGGTAGAATTTTCATGAGCGCAACACTCCATTGCCGATACGGACTCAATACCGATTTGTCGGCAATTATCACAGCAATAGCGTATTACGTTCACCCCTGCCCCGCCGTAAAGCACAAGAGCCGTCATCGGAACAACTAACAAATATGTGCAAAAACTTTTCATATCATTATGTAAATGTAATAATTATTTCTCACAAATCATAGCGTTTATGATAATTTAACTCTTGCATACATTAATTGCACGGTAATCAAAGCGGGGTTGTCTGGTTTATTTGCTCTTTGTAAATATTTTCATATATCTCATAAATTGCTTTATCTGGCGCAATCATATCTTTAACAAAACCAACCAAATCTAACCACGCATTTGCACTTTGCCAATTTTCCGCATTGTTTATTTTTATAATACAAGACCCTGTTTTGTCAGGTAATATTTCAATGACATTCTTTTGCAGAAAAATTTGTTTTGATATTTGTTCAATTGATAAATTACCATACAAATACAAAATTTTCCGAATATCCGAATTTTCAACAACACGGCACGTTGATTCATTATTTTGTTCAAAAAATATTCCGATAAATTCTCTATATAAATAATATGAAATTTTGAATGGCAAATTATGATCACTAAAATAATTTAGGAACACATTTTTATATCCGTCTAATTCATCAGACCTGTTTATCCTTTTTCTATCAGTATGCTTCAATGTTTTTGAAACATAGTTTACAGTGTAATCAATAAAATCTTTTTCAAGTTGTGTCAAACGGTACAAATTAAAGATTTTTTGATTTAGAGCATTGATTAATTTAGATCGTTCTTGATTATATGAAAATGAAGTAATGTCAATATTTGAAATACTATCAACAATATCTACTATCTCTTTTGACAAAACAACAGGGAAAGAAAATTGTTCAATTTGGTTTGCTCTTGTTAAATCAATACCAACACTACTGCCTGTATGCAAAATATAATAAGAAAACAAGTCAGAATTGACTAATCCAACAATAGATTTCAAAATATCCGTATCTTCTTTTCTTCCTTTTATTGCTCTTACAGAATGAGTAAAAACAACTTTTTCATTACAAAATGCGGCAACACCTTTAATATCTGGAGTCAAACCCTCTTTAATCAAAGCAAGAGGCGGTGTAAATAACACAGGAAAATTATTGACATCTTTTTGTGGAATATTTCCCACTGTTTCTTCCTGCCAATCACTTGAAGAATTGTATATAAATTGCTGTAGTTCTTTCTTCTGTGTGTCAATAAATTTATGCCCTATTAAGTTGGTGGCATCCGGTTTCTTTTTACCATCTACTCTTTTCAGCCCAACGCCATATTGCAAACCATATTCTTCAATATAATCAAAAATAGTACGGAACTGCGCTTTTAATCTTTTTATTATCAAAAAATCAAAGAAAGAGCCGTACAACATTGTTTTCCAAAACCAATTATACTGTTTATTGAATTGTTGAATTTCTTTTTGCGAAAATTCTTTTATGCTTTGTTGTGTAACTGAAAAACTATTAAATCGCTTGGAAAATTCTTTTGAGTTGATTGAGAAATATTCAAAGTTTTTGTTTTTATTATTGGAATAGAGAATTACAATAGTAGGCCACGCAGCATCTTCAAATAACGCAGACCTTACAGGTGAAAAATCGTAAATTTCGCTAACAGAAAAACGATTGAAAAAATAAAGCCGCCAAACATCAGCATTAGTATTA
>JAITHS010000248.1 GCA_031279875.1 Tannerella sp. | reverse complement strand
CATATCATGATAATGCGGCACAAGACGAAAGGTTTCCTGTATTACGGCGATTCGGGCTTCTCGACCAACGGCTCGCTTAATGTTACGGTAAACAATAACGGTACTCCGGCGAACTATCGCGACGACTACGGAGTAATCAATTACAGTGCAACTAACGGCAATGCGCAGTTGCTTGGCAATGTGTTGGTGTGGGCTATTCAGCGAGCAAATTCGCCTGAATATCAGGAATCTTACAAGGTCAGACTGCCATGTCAGGCTGCGTCGGATTTCCTTGCCGCTAATGCTCCGGCTTTTACGTATTGGTTCTTCTACAAAAGCGGAAACAACTACCGATGCGGCTATAAGAACAGTCCGTATCTGCCTACCGGCAACGTTACAATACCCGCTAATCAGTGGTGGCAATACAACGGTGTATCCGACACATGGGTACGCCAAACATCAAACCATACGCTATCAGCCGCCAACCGCGGCGCCTGCTCGTCGCTGCCCGACACGTTGAACTGTCAGTAAAATACTTTTATTAAAGTAGTTAATTGCTATTATAAATGTTTAATAATCAAGTACCCCATCGCTGTGAAGTGCTCAAGGTACACACCAAAGCAATCCGGAGAATACCGTTTTTCCGGATTGCTTTTTTATTCTTTTTCTTATGATAGTTCCACTATTACTCGCCGTTGCTTTTAGAGGTTCCCTAAACAAAATGGCACAAAAAAAACCGGATTAACCTTTTGGGTTAATCCGGCAACACACACCAATATTATTCGCAGGTATATACTAATCATGAACTATGTCACCACTTTTTAACGATAAACTTTAATTGTATCACCTAATGTTTTCTTCAATACTGTTTAATTGTGCGGAGTCGAAGTTATCTATCGACGACGGTTCTGTTGTAAAGAGTCCTGTCTTGCTGCGTTCAACATGATGACCGTCATATCTATACTCCAACCATGTGAGTTTTACGGGTTTATACTTAATGTCTGCCGCAAGCAGGTTACTAAGCAGGAACGAACATCTGCCTATCCCCGAATGGAGATACATGTTGTTGTTAGCTGTTTCACCGTAAGCATTATGCTTGAGCGAAAGATAGAGCGTGTCGGACGTGGAACGAGTATCGTCATACACTAAATTAATAAGGTGTTTTACGGATGAATAATTCTTAAAAAACGCCTCAAAATTAATGTTGATGTAATCGCCGCCAAACCACGCATAAACGTCGATAAACGGGTCGTTACCGATACTGTCTCTGCGTACTTCCTCATTAGCAAGGACATACGATTCGTTAACAACAGGCTTCGACAGCAATTGATAAAAACCGTTTACCTTAACCTCGTAAATCTTCTTCCGACTGTCTTTGTCGCTCTTGACTTCAAAATTGGCAAACACACGTTTCCCGTTTTCTATCGACTGCGACGTATATGACTCGGTAACTATCAGGGTGTTGCCCTTATCCGTAAGAATTTGATAGTAATTTTTCGAACTCGCATCCTGAATTACTCCGTAAGAAGCATGGATGTTGCGGTTATCGTCGAAACACGAAAATAATAAACAGGCGCCAAACAACGCCAAACTTGATTTCAAAATACTTTTCTTCATTTTTTCTAAATTTAAATTATACACTACAATAATGCACGAAATACGGAAACGTTGCATCAAAAAAGGTTTAATAACTGTAAAAAAAAGAGGTTCAAATCATAAATAATCATAACGCGATGATTTTTTTTTTCGAAAGATTTGGTAGATTAAAAAAAAGTCCGTACCTTTGCACCGTGTTTTTCATGGTATTAGATTTAAGGTTAACATTAAGATTGTGGTTGTCGTGAGACAACCCTTTTTTTTTATAGCCCTCAATCATCACTCCATCAACCCTTTGGCCGCCTCGACTAACCTCACAAACTCTCGCCGATAGCCCTGTTCATCCTTGCCCGAAGAGCTTTTAGCCAATGCTATAACCTTGTCGCAGGTAGCGTCGCCCTTGAAACTCGAACCGGTCAATATCTGTCCGAACATCGCTACGGAAGCGGCAAAGCGGAAATCCTCGCTCGGCGTAGTGTTGATGTCGGTCAGAGATACTTCGAGTTTGCGGCTCGTGTCTTCGTCGGGATTCTTGTAGCGCATTTTGACTGTCAGCAAATCGGTTGAATTAGAAGTTGTTACAGCAGTTTTGGTTTGATATTTCAACGAATCTACGCTTCCCGAACCGCTAAACGTTACTCCGACAGGTACAACCTCATAAAATGCTGTTACACAATGTCCTGCACCCATCTCACCCGCATCTATGGCATCGTTGTTGAAATCTTCGTCGCGCAGCAAGCGGTTCTCATAACCTATCAGCCTGTATGCCTGCACTTTAGCAGGATTAAATTCAACCTGCAACTTAACGTCCTTTGCGACGGCATACATCGTTGAGCCGAACTCCTGAACGAGTGTCTTGTTGGCTTCCTGCAAGTTATCGATATAAGCATGGTTGCCGTTGCCTTTTTCTGCGAGGGTCTGCATTTTACTGTCCTTATAGTTGCCCATGCCGTAGCCCAGAACGGTCAGAAATACGCCCGACTTGCGCTTCTGTTCGATAAGTTGTTCCAAACCTTCGTTTGAAGATACGCCGACATTGAAATCGCCGTCGGTACACAGTATCACGCGGTTATTGCCGTCTTTGATAAAGTTTTTTTGTGCTATTTTGTACGCCAGTTCGATGCCTGCACCGCCTGCCGTTGAGCCGCCGGCTTCAAGTTCGTCAAGTGCAGATAGTATCTTTTGGCGGTCGTTGCCGGGTGTTGAGGGCAGTTTCTCGCCTGCCGCGCCTGCATATACAACTATCGCTACACGGTCTTTGTCGCGCAGGTTGTTGATTAACAGCTTTAAAGACGATTTCACCAAACCTAATCGGTTATGTCCTTCCATCGACCCCGACACGTCTATGAGGAAAACAAAATTGGAAGCAGGTAGTCGGTCGCTCTCTATCTCTTTGGCTTTCAGAGCAATACGAACAAGTTTATGTTCTTTTTTCCATGGACATTCGCTTGCTTCGACCGCAATTTTGACAGGGTCATAACCTGTCGGCTTCGCGTAGTTGTAAGAGAAATAATTGATTAATTCTTCTGTTCTGACGGCGTCTTTGGGCGGTATCGTACCCTGATTGAGCATCCGCCGCATGTTGCCGTATGATGCAGCGTCAACATCTATCGAAAACGTAGATAGAGGGACATCTTGCGCATATTTGAACGTGTTTTCGATGATGCGCCCGTACTCTTCTTCTTGCAGCGCGTCATAGTTGGGCGAAAGCGAAGGCCGAACAAACATCATCGCTTGTTCTCGCGAAGAGCCGACGATGCGGTTCTTTTTCTGCTGTCCGAAGGCTACAATCACAACTTCTTCCAGCTGTTCTTGCATATCTTTCAATGTTACGTTTATCACGGAATCTTTGATAACAACTTCTTTATTCTCCATTCCGATAAAGGAAAACAAAAGTGTCTGCCCCATCTTGGCAGCGATAGAGTACATGCCGGTAGCATTAGTTGTAACGCCGTAAGGAGTGTCTTTCAGAATTACGGAACATCCCGCAATCGGGTCTCCGCCTTCGTCGATTACCTTACCTGTTACGGTAACATTTTTACCGGTTGAAATTAATGCCATACAAAAAAACGGCACACAAATTGCAATCAAAATTGCCGAAAATAATTTACTTTTCATAATGTTTAAAATTTTATTGTTAATGATATTTTTCCTAATAGATGAACGGATTTTGATAATTCCATAAAAGATTGAAAAAAAAATTGTAACTTTGCAGCAAAATATGTTTACAGGCGTGAGAAAATCAGACCTGTCGGACGATGAATTGCTGCGACGCTATCTTGACGACGCCGACGCCGACTGTTTCGGAGAGTTATACAACCGCTATATACCTCTCCTTTATGGTATTGGGTTGAAGTATCTTAACGACGTACCCCGCGCCGAAGACGCTGTGATGGAACTGTTTGAGATTATCTTCCCCAAAATGGCTCAATATGAAGTTAAAACGTTCAAAACGTGGATTTTTACCGTGATGAAAAACCACTGCTTGCAAACGATACGACGCGACAGCCGCGAAATTGTTGTCGATTTTAACTCCGAAATTATGGAATCAGACGAAATTTTGCATCTATTTGAAAACGAAGACGACAACGGACACAAAGAGGCATTAAATAAATGTATCGAAAAACTGCCCGACAATCAGCGAAATGCCATTATCAGGTTCTTTGTTGACGATTTGTCGTATCAGGATATAGCCGAAAGTTCGCAATATACTGTTAATAAAGTTAAAAGTTATATTCAGAACGGAAAGCGTAATTTGAAAATTTGTATCGAAAGGAACAGTAAATGAGCATTTTAGACTACATAAAAGGAAACCGTCGCGGTAAAGCAGCCAACCGTATCGAACGTGCGGCGATGGAAGACCCATTCCTGCGTGAAGCGCTCGAAGGCTACGACGCTGTGCCGTCAAACGAACATGCAGCACGTATTAAGGCTCTGCGGAAAAAAGTTACGGCACAGGCTGACAGTCATGCTCTTCGCTATTGGAGTATTGCGGCAAGTTTGCTGCTATTGCTCGGTCTTGGCGGCGGCGGATACTTGTATCTTAACCGACAATCTGCTGAACGGCATACCGAAATGTCAATGTTACAAAGCGATGACGCACCGCAGATACTTGAAGCACTACATGTTGACGAAAGCGCTATGCTCACAGAGCAAACCGAAAAACCGCCCGCCGAGTTAGCGCCGCCTGCCGAGTCCAAACCGCGCGCGGCATCGAATTCGTCTTCCGCAAAATCTTTGCCGGAAACGGCATCGAATTCGTCTCCCGCTAAAAAGCAAAAGGAATTAGCCCTTGCCAACAACGCCGAACAAGCAGTTACGGTTCAAGACAGTATTACAGAAACAGAAGTCGCAGCTATCGCTTCAATAAAAGGCAAAGTAATCGACGAAAACGGCGATCCTATGTCCGGCGCTTCGGTTGTTTATCGGAATACAAATAGTGGCGCAACAACAAATATAGATGGATATTTTGAACTTCCGGCAGATACCGGAATGTTAATGATTTCCTTTATCGGTTATGAAGTCAAAACTGTCGGCGCGTCGGATTTATCTGACAGTCTGCTGATTGCAATGCAACCGCGCCATGACGTTCTCGATGAAGTAACAATAGTCGCTTTCGGCACTCAAAAACGCAATGCAACCGTCGCTTCGAGCGATACTTTTGTCGCTTCGAGTGATACTTTTTCGCTCTTTGTGCAACAAAACATGATACGCCCAAACGACGATTGCCGCAACGTGAAAGGCGAAGTAATTCTCTCATTCTCAACCGATAGCGCCGGTCGCCCGACAGATATTAAAGTAATTAATTCATTGTGTGCTACTTCCGATGCCGAAGCTATCCGTCTCATTAAAATCCGGCCGTCATGGAACCCCGGTCTCAAAGACAAAATAATAACAATAAAATTCTGATTATGAATACAAACACTTTTAACGCCGATACGATATGCGCCGTCTCAACTCCTTCCGGCGTCGGTGGCATAGCCGTAATACGTATCAGTGGCTCCGAAGCGCTGACTGTGAGCGACAAATTGTTAACGAATGTTAATTTTGCTGCTTCCATACAAGAGCAAAGCCCTTATTCGGTTGCATATCGCACTGTTTATAAGGACAACTCCCCAATCGACGACGTGTTAGTATCCGTATTCCTTGCCCCGCACTCCTATACCGGCGAAGATACGGTAGAGATTTCGTGTCACGGCTCAATATATATCCAACAGGAAATCATGCGGTTACTGATCATTGCGGGCGCACGACAGGCTGAACCGGGGGAGTTTACCATGCGGGCGTTCCTCAACGGCAAAATCGACCTCTCGCAGGCGGAAGCCGTCGCCGACCTCATAGCCTCAACCTCCGAAGGAATGCATCGCCTTGCCGTCAATCAGATGCGCGGCGGCTTCTCGTCCGAATTATCCAATCTGCGTGAACAACTGCTTGATTTTGTGTCGCTTATAGAACTCGAACTTGATTTCTCCGACCACGATGATATTGACTTTGCCGACCGTACTCAACTGCATACGCTTGCCACAACTATCCGCGACCGTATCAATATCCTCGCCGAATCGTTTGCCGCCGGTAACGCTATCAAAAATGGTATCCCGGTCGCTATCATCGGCAAAACCAACGTCGGCAAGTCAACATTGCTCAACGGCTTGCTCAACGACGACCGCGCCATCGTGTCCGACATACCCGGCACTACCCGCGATACAATCGAAGAAATGCTGACCGTCAACGGACAACTTTACCGCTTTATTGACACCGCCGGTTTGCGCGACGACACGACCGACGCCATCGAAACACTCGGCATCCGCCGCAGTTTTGAGAAAGCAGAGAAAGCGTCGCTCATCCTATACCTTTTCGACCTGACGCAGGAAGATAACGACCAAGTTATCGAACTCTCCCGATGGGTACAGCGTTTCGGCAAACCTGTCCTCATGCTCGGTACAAAAAACGACCTCGCCCGCCGTAGCCCTGTACATACCGTCAACAACGTCCGACTGATACATATCTGCTGCAAAGAACAGTCTGATATAGAGCGTGTTAAGCAATATATTACGGAAATGACCTCGAAAGGTCAGTGGTCAGCGGTTAGCGGTCAGCGTTCAACGGTTAGTGGTCAGTTGTCAAACGTCATAGTCTCCAATCTTCGCCACTACGAAGCCCTTCTCCGTGCCGGCGAAGCCATCGACCGTGTTCTTGAAGGTCTTGCCGCCAACCTTTCCGGCGAATTACTCTCCGAAGACATCCGAGACTGCATCCGCCACCTCGGCGCCATCACCGGCGGTGAAATCCTCCCCAACGATGTCCTATCCAATATTTTTTCCAAGTTCTGTATCGGGAAATAATTTTGAAACCGCTGCAAGGTTTTTTTAACCGCTTGCAGGGTTTGAAACCGCTGCAAGGGTTTTTTAACCGCTTGCAGGGTTTCAAACCGCTGCAAGGGTCAAAATACGACGCCTATCCAGCTGGCGGAGCGGAGATCCTGACAAAGTGATAGCAGTTCGGTGATGCCGAGGGTGGGGGTTGTGAAGTTGCTCAGGCCGATGGCGAAGCGGATGCCTTTGTCGTTGAAGCCGGACAGTTTGGCGCGCGAGAGGGCGATGTCGAGCGTGTAGCCGTCGGTGGTCTTTTGGGCGTTGACGGTCAGCCCGTCGGCAGGTACATCGACCCATTTGCCTTCTTTGCCGTCCCAGCGGGTTACGTTGCCGGTTGAGGAGACCCAAAACTTGTAGATGCCGGCGTCAACGTCGAGCAGCGACAGATTGGCAGCGTCGATGTAGAGGTAGATACCGTCG
>JAITHS010000125.1 GCA_031279875.1 Tannerella sp. | reverse complement strand
AATTTTTCTTGTTTTTTTCATTTTTTATGTTTTTCTTTGCGGTCGCAAATTAAATAAAAATTTATGAAAAGACAAGAAGAAATAAACAAAATTAAAGAAAAAAACACTTATGACATACTTGTTATCGGCGGTGGCGCTACCGGTTTGGGAATAGCCGTAGATGCTGCAACACGCGGTCTTTCGACGTTGCTTGTCGAACAGTATGATTTTGCAAAAGGTACTTCGAGCCGCAGTACAAAGTTAGTACACGGCGGAGTTCGCTATTTAGCACAAGGCGATGTGCAGTTGGTAATCAACGCTTTACATGAGCGCGGCAGGATGCGTCGCAATGCACCTCATTTAGTTGAAGACAAGCGTTTCGTTATCGGAGCATATCGCTGGTGGGAAAAGCCTTTTTATACTATCGGACTGACGATGTATGACATCCTTGCCGGACGTTTGGGGCTTGGTCGGTCGTTGCCGTTGAGTATCAAAAAAACAAAACGCGAGATACCGGCAGTCAAACATAAAGGTCTGTGCGGCGGTATTGTGTATCACGACGGACTGTTTGACGATTCGCGTATGGCAATCGCTCTGGCGCAGACTGCGACCGACAATAATGCCTTGTGTATCAACTACATGAAAGTAACGAACTTGCTCAAAAACGGTTCTAAAATCTGCGGAGCAACGCTTGTTGACCAACTGACGGGCGAAACGTATCAAATTGAAGCAAAGGCAGTTATCAATGCTACCGGCGTATTTGTTGATGAAATAATGAAGATGAGCGCGCCGGAAGCGAGTAAAAAAGTACGTCCCAGTCAGGGCGTTCATCTTGTTGTTGACGCACGTTTTTTGGGCGGTCATTCGGCGCTGATGATACCTAAAACGAAAGACGGGCGAGTACTTTTCGGTGTTCCATGGCACGGAAAGGCCGTTCTCGGCACTACCGATACGCCGCTCAACGACGCTGCCATCGAACCCAAAGCACTTGACGAAGAGATTGATTTCATCCTCGACCAAGCAGGCGAGTATCTTGAAACCAAGCCTACGCGGGCTGATGTGCTGTCGGTTTTTGCCGGTTTGCGACCGCTCGCGGCTACCGACAATACAAACAGCAAGAAGACGAAAGAAGTGTCTCGCAGCCACAAGATTTACCGTTCCGGCAACGGGTTGCTTACAATCACCGGCGGCAAGTGGACGACATATCGCGAAATGGCGGAAGATATTGTTAATCTTGCAATTAAGTCGTGCAAACTAACAGCAGGCAAGTGCATAACGAAGACATTAAAACTTCACGGTTATACGGAAAAGCCCGACCGCAGCCGGTGGGACTATGTTTACGGCAGCGACATGGCATACTTCCGCGAGATACCGTTAGGCGACGAACTGCTGGCAGAGGGATATACTTTTACACGAGCGCATGTGATATGGGCTGTACGCGAGGAGATGGCGCAGACGGTTGAAGATGTTCTGGCGCGTCGCGTGAGGTTGCTCTTTCTTGATGCGCGTGCCGCTATTGCCGTTGCCCCGAAAGTAGCTGATATTATGGCAACAGAGATGGGCAAAGACGAAGCATGGATAAAGGAACAGGTAGCGAATTTTACTCAAATTGCGTTGAACTACATTCTTTAAAAACGATGAAATATTTTTTGATTTTTTTCGCTTTATTTTTGTTTGGTTGTAATGTTACGGCAAAAGACAACTATATCGCAATAAAAACTACCGACGAAGCAAGCGCGTTTTTTTCCTACAAAGGAGATGGCTCAATAATCATCAGCGGTCATCGTGGCGGTCGGGAGGCAGGTTCTCCCGAAAACAGCATCGAAGGACTGCAAAACGTTATCAATCAGACACCTTCCATCTTCGAGATAGACCCGCGTTTGACCAAAGACAGCGTCATAGTGCTGATGCACGACGCGACGCTCGAACGCACTACGACAGGCAAAGGCAAAGTAGGCGACTATACATACAAAGAACTGCAAGCGTTATTTCTCAAAGACTATTCCGGAAATGTAACGAAATGCAAAATACCGACGCTCGAAGAAGTCATCATCGCGACAAAAGGGAAAACGGTCGTAAATCTCGACAAAAAAGACGTGCCGCTTGAAATGATTGTGGCGTTAATCAGGAAACTTGACGCTTCGTCGTGGGTTATGATTACCGTACACACAGGCGCGCAGGCACGATATTATTACGACCGATTGCCGGGTATAATGATGTCGGCTTTTTCGCGTAACGACAAGGAGTTTGAAGACCTGACTTACTCCGGCGTGCCTTGGAAGCAGATGATAGCATACGTCGGTCCGACTATCGACGACAAAAACCGCCACATCGTAGCCAAACTTCACGCTTTGGGAGTACGCTGCATGGTATCGTTTGCCCCGACGCACGACACCCTCGCTACCCCCGCCGAACGCGCCGAAGCCTACAAAAAAGAAATCTCCCTCAATCCCGACATCATAGAATCGGACATCCCAACGGAAATAGCAAGAGTGATTCTGAATTTAGAATGATTCTAAATTTAGCATGATTCGAAATAACGGACTATAAAAAAAGTAATTTCTATAGAAAAAATTTTTTTAATCCGAAATATTGTTATACTTTTGCCGCGTTTTTCAGCAAATAATTTCACAAAACAGAATTATAATATGACAATAAAAGAAGCATTAAATTCGGCGAGCGATACGAAGGCGCTCATTATCGGGGCAGGGTCGCTGGCACAAGCTGCGCAACAGTTCCGCGAACAGTTTGGAGACGACAGCAAGGCTCTTATCGTTGCCGACAACAACACTTGGCGGGTGGCAGGTAAGGAAGTTTCGGAAC
>JAITHS010000122.1 GCA_031279875.1 Tannerella sp. | reverse complement strand
CGCACGTACTCTTCTGCCGCCTGTTTAGCGTTAAGTGTGAGAGAGCGAGGCTCTGCGCGCGGAACGCCGTTGGTAACCTTTATTACTTCGTCGTCCGACAGGTTTGTAATACGCATATTTACTCCGTCCCACTGCAATTTTTTGTTAAGGCTTTTGAGCCTGACGGCAAGGTTGCCCATCACAACCATCTCGTTGAGAGGTCCGGCGTACTCGAAATTAGATAGCGGAAGAACGCGGTTTGAGGGCGATTCTTTGCAGGCGCGCACGAAATCCATTTCATGGCTACCTTCTACGCGACGCAGTTGTGCCGCCGGTTTTTTCAGTGAGCCGAATTTGCTTTCGGGGAACATGCGGTAATGTTCGCCGTAAGAACCGCACATCAGTACTCCTTTCGTGCCATGGAAGATGATACCGTTTTTACCACGTCCGAGTTCTACGTCATCGGGGATAGCGGCGGGACGAACGGGACACAATCCGCCGTCGTACCATGTAACCGTTACCGCCGGCATGTTGACTTTGTTCTCTTTCTTGCGGGCCGGAAACTCGTACCTTATCATCGACGCTATTGGTGCGCTTTCACTGTTAATGGCTGTTGATGAGGCTTCTACGGCAGAAGGATGACCAAGTTTCATTGCCGAAAACACGACGTCAAGCACATGGCAAGCCATATCGCCGAGCGCTCCCGTGCCGAAATCCCACCATCCGCGCCAGTCCCACGGGTGATACGCACGGTGATAGGGGCGCATCGTTGCCGGTCCGATAAACAAATCCCAGTCGATATGTTCGGGTACCCACTGTCCCTGTTCCGGTCGCGTCAAACCCTGTGGCCATATCGGGCGGTCTGTCCAGGCGTCAACGTGCGTTACTTCTCCGATAGCCCCGCTCCAAATCCACTCGCATACTTCTGCAACATTTGCGTTGCTGTGTCCCTCATTTCCCATTTGGGTAACAACGTTGTATTTGCGTGATGTTTCAAGCAGCACCCGCGATTCATAGACCGAGTGCGTGAGGGGTTTCTGGACATATACGTGCTTGCCGAGTTGCATGCAGGCGATAGCGGCAACAGCATGAGTGTGGTCGGGCGTCGCAATCATCACTGCATCAATATCTTTATGTATTTCGCTGAGCATGATGCGGAAGTCTTTGTAGCGTTTAGCCGAAGGGTATTTGTCGAAAACATGTTTGGCATATTGCCAATCGATGTCGCAAAGGGCGGAGATGTTTTCCGAATTCATATTGTTCAGATTTACAGCGCCTTTGCCGCCAACGC
This sequence comes from Tannerella sp., assembly GCA_031279875.1. Lineage (GTDB taxonomy): Bacteria > Bacteroidota > Bacteroidia > Bacteroidales > Tannerellaceae > Tannerella. The sequence goes on along the minus strand of JAITHS010000122.1, from coordinate 7,414 downwards.
CTATACCGGCGATGTTGAGTTTGTCGCTCGGAGCCACATGTCCGAGTCCGCTAACGGCATGGCTCGGAACAACAAATATCATGCCGGCAGTTGCAGCCGCCGATGTTTTGATAAAGTCGCGACGTGATAAATTTTTTTCTTCCATAATTATAATTCTTTAACGGTTATATTTCGAAACCAAATAGTGGCGTCGCCATGTTTGCCTTGAAAGCCGATAAAGCCTTTGGTAGGAAGCGTAGCGTAAGGTTTTGGCAGCCATGATGGTATGTCTGTACCATCTGGGTTTTTAGATCCCGACGTCCATAGACTCATATCCATGTCGGTAACGTTCTTTCCGTTGAGCGATACTTTGATGCTCTTTCCTAATGCAGTGATTTTCATCGTGTTCCACTCTCCCGGCTTCTTCACTAATCGAAACTCCGATGGTGCCAGATGACCGTAAACAGCGCCGCAACTGCCGGTAGATGCTTTGGCGCCGCCGTGGTCGCACCAGTCGTCAAAAATCTGAATCTCAACCGCATTGGGTATCCAATCTTTTTTGTCGGTGGCATAGATAACGACGCCGCTGTTGGTGCATTTGTCGTTCTTAAAATCAAGTGTGAGTTCGAAATTCTCGTACTCCAAAGTTGACCAGATAGCCTGATCGGCTGTTGCGGAGATAACGCCGTCGACATCAACCGACCAAACAGTTTTGTCGTAGTCGGCATTCGATAGATCATTAGCAAACAGAGGTTTAGCGCTCTGTCCGCACGAAACGGCGCTCAATATTCCCACGCCGTAAAGGAAAGCAAAGATAATTTTTTTCATTGGACTTATTATTTTAAAATGACGCTGCAAATATACAAATTATTTTTTGATTTTTATCGCGTATAATTATAATGTGAGTAATTCGGACACAAAGATAATGCGTTTTTTTCGATATTCGCAGATTTTTCATGTTAATTTTTCATAAAGAATGATGCCACCAATGACGAATGCCCTGTGCGTTATCTGCGTGCTATTGCCTTAATTCGTAATTTTTAATTTTTAATTGATTGTTACTTTCCGACCGACGCCGTTGTTGACGGTTACGATATAGATGCCCGAAGAGAGAGGTATTGAGGTAGTGCCGTAAGAGAGTATTGTGTGATGTTTATAGAGTTGTCCGCGCATGTCATAGATGCGGACTATCGAGCCGACGGTTGATGTTCTTACGAAGAGTGATTGACCGGAAGTCCAGATATTGTCGCGCTGGTACACGTCTAATGTCGTATCTTCGAGACCCGAACGGAGATAATTGGCATAATAAATCCGTTCGCCGACAGATCCTTTCGGTATGATGATTTCGACTTCCGGCATCGAGCCGTTGGAACCTGTCCATCCGATGAAAATATCTCCCTCTTTATGAGGCGCTTCGAGGACTATTTCATCTGATAAAATGGTGAAAGAAGCAGGATTACATTCGGGATTAATACCTCCGTTGAGATAATAATTAATGGAATATATTTCGGGTGCAAATTCAGCCGTCAGTTCCACATTTCCTTTCACTTTCAGCGAATCATAATACATGATGCCCGATTGCGCCGGAACAGTTTCGCCACGTAGCGATATGTATTCGTCGTGTTTCCACCCTGTAAAGACATAGCCGTCGTGAGGTACTATCAGTATTCCCGAATGCGGAGTTGTATTAAAATCAAGAGCCTGAGGCTGGGCGTTATAAATATCACCGCCCGAAGACGTTGAAAACGTTACGAGCGCTACACCTGCGCCCTGATGATAAGTAGTATTAGCACTCTGAATATGAATAGAATCGTTAGAATCGAACGGCGAAGGAACGGTGCTGAAAGCGCGGTTAACAAACAGCGGCTGTGAAGCGCAGGCGCCTGATTGCGCTGTGCTTTGAAACCTGATAATCACCGTATCGTATGGTGCAAGCCCATAGAACGTCCACCGGAGGACTTGACGCGGCGGGAATGTAGCAGCAGTGTCAACATCAAAGAATGGTGTAATACTACTATGTGCCAAGCCTTGAAAAAAGTCCGTGTTGGGAGAATAGTCCAAATAAGCAGGCAGAGTGTCGCTAACTATCATATCTCCGTAAAATGGATTGGCATTGACGGCTTCCAATTCATACAGTATTTTATCGTCGTAAAGAATGGCTACGGGATTGGCATATCGTCCGTTGTCAATAGCGGCGCCATCCAAATGCGGATTAACGGTTGCGTCGATATTGAGTAATGCCGATAAGAGCGGATTTAATACTATTGCCGTACTGTCGGAATAATCGCATTCGGTTTGCCACGGATATACTCCGTTGCGGTCGTTGATACGGACAACAAAATTGGTAAACGGCTGATATGTTGATATGTTCGGTATGCGAACGATAACATCTCCTGTTTCTCCCGGATTGATATGCCCGATGAGGCTGTCGGTAAGTATGTATGACGGTATTTTGTCCTTATAAACTGATACATAGATTGGTGAGCCGAACGCAGCATCGCCCGTATTCGTGATTTCAACACGTATGGTAGCCGAATCTGTTGCTTCAAAATAAGTAAGCTCTGTGCCTGCAATAACGGCATCGGCAATAGTCCAAAGCGGTTCGCCGTAGGCGTTGAGAAGCGTTTGCTGTTGCAGGAAGTTGTTAAACGGCTGAATATCATCGCTCGTGCCGGTCATACGGTCATTACCCGCCATGAAAGAAGCCGGATTAAACTGCATTCTGGGAATAGTGAGGTCGTTATTAACATTTACGGCGTTGTACATATATTGATTCCAGACAGGTCTTGCAGGCGCCCAAGGGTTAATACCTTTAAATATAAGCAGTTCGCCGCGAGTGTCGTTAGCGCGGTTCCCAGGGTCGTAAGCGTTGGTAGTCAGTATTTCGGCATGTCCGTCGTTATCAATATCGGCAACGGTCGGATATTCGTAAACCGTACCGCAGAATGCAGGCGTGGAATAGAGGTCGTAAACGATTGTATCGGCGCCCGTGATGTGTGATTTTAGGCTACCGTTGATGATGCGCAGGTCGGTTTCGTCGCGGTAAACGATTTCGGCTATGCTGTCCTGATTGAAATCGAAGAGCGTCAAACCGGTAGAGCCGGAATCGTCGGTGTGAGTGATCTGCCATAACTCCGACAGCAACGAGCCGTTGACCTTGAACGCCCTCATCAAATTGCCGGAGGCGTCGGCTGTCAGTACTACAATTTCGGGCTTTCCGTCGCCGTTGATATCGCCGACAAACGGTACGTTACGATTTCTTGCTCCTGATAGTTGATGTATGGCAACAATTTGCTGTGTACGCGGGTTCCAGATATAGAGATAGCCTACGGTGCCGGTCGTTGTTTCGTTAGCCTGCGTCTGAACAAGTATTTCAAGTTGTCCGTCGGCGTCAAAATCGGCTACTACTGTTGCTCCGTCACGATGTAATAATGTTCCTGCGGGATATTCCGGCTGCACTTGGCCGACAACACTCATCGTATTCTCCGAAGGAACGTTACGGCTTTTTATGTCAACGTCATAAACCATGCTGCCGGCACAAAGTTCGAGCTTCCAATTGCCAACTACATCTGCCGCAATAGAGAACAAACCGTGAGCATTATTACTGTAAAGCACAAGTCCTTTGGTATTCGTATCTCCGCCGTTACACAGTTCAAGTCCCGTTGCGGCATCAAATATCTGGTTTCCGACATATACTTCCGCCCATCCGTCGTTGTTGAAATCGGCAAAACCGATTGCTTTGGCATTGGGAATTGAAGAATAAGCCGGATTAAAGACCGGAGTACTGCTGTGCCACAGTTCGTTGCCTTGTATGTCGAAAGCCCGCAAAATCCAATCCGATGCCGTTATGACGAAAACAAGCGTAGTGTCCTGATTGTCGGAGTATTTGACGCGCGCTATGCCCTGTTCGCAATAATAAGTATTGTTGGTTTTGAATTTGAGCGAAGTATTGAAGTCCGGTCCTTTAAGGATGATAACGCTGTCGGGAATATCTCCCGGCACAAGCGGCGGATGGTTCATCAGAACGATGTCGGTAAATCCGTCATTATCCATATCTCCTACAAGTGGCGGCTGGTGGGTATGAATCATTCCGTACTGTTTGTATAACTGTATTCCCCATTCGGCCGATTGCGGCGTCCCGATACAGTCAACCGTGTCGTTAACATTGTCGGGATATTCTATTACACGAATATAAACGGTAGCCGTTTGCTGTGTTTCGGTCAGTAATACCGGGTTAAAGTAACTAAATCGATAAATAAATGAATCAATCGAATGAGTAAGATTATCAACCCCTGAGTTAGTATAGATTACTTTTGAGTTGGCGCCTGAGCCGGTACATGTTAATGAGCCTTGAACGGGCTGTTGGATGATGGAATCGCACAGCGAGAACGAACCTCCGAAAAATCCCGGCGGCAGAATGTCATTTGCGAGAATATCAATCGTTTCCGATTCGTTTTTGGCAACATTGGAATAGTCGTCAACGAGCATATAGCAAGTCGGGTCGCAATAAAACGCCGCACTTATTTCGGAAGCACACGGCGGCTCAAAATATGATACCATATAATTGCCCGGTTGAGTAGCGGTGTAAGTTTGAGATGTGGCGCCGGGTATCTCAATGCCGTTGCGGAACCATTGATAGGATGGTTTACCGGTTACGGAAGAATGCAAAACTATACTTCCGCAATCCAACATAGGATCCTGTGTAATCGTCGCTGGGGGCGGGGCGGTGTTGGTATTTACAATAACGTATGCTTCAATCACTTCCTTGTCGAGGGTTGTGCCGTCAACAGTCTCTATCCATGCCGAATTGCGAATAGCGCCGGCATTAAGCGCTTTTGCGGTCATTATCATCCATACGGTATCACCGGCAGCAATTGTATCTACATCCCAGTAGAGTTTTCGCGTTACGGGATCGAATGGTGTTAATGTGCCGTAAGAAACGGTGTCGGACAATAGTTGCCAGCCCGGCCCGATACTGTCGCACAGACTGATGCCTCTTATCGTTCGCGGACTCATGGTCTGGTCTGTATTGTTGATCAGTTGAACAGTGAATATGCTTGTGCCGTCGATGCAGGCGCTTTGAGAATTAACGGTTTTGAGCAGTTCGAGCGTTCCGAACGATTTGTGGTTGTTTGTAAGGTTACAGTCACCAAACGGGCCGAGAGCAGGGAAGTTGTTTCCGTCGTCAAGTATGCGCACGTAATAGCGCGTCGGTAAAGGATTAGTCAATCCGGTAATTGTTTTAACAATTGTTTTGGTAACGGTAGAGTGCGGTCTGATATTTACTCCAAGAACATCAGTATCTAATATATTCTCAGGAATCATTGCATCCTTATAATATGTTATTGGCGTATTGGCTCTGACAACGCGAATGCCTTGATTGGCAAATGTTACCGTCAGTTCAACCGTAGTAGCATCAATTATCTTTATTTCGCCACCTACAACATAAACGTCAGGCGTAAGGTCAAGCGGTTCGAAAGTTGTCTCGCTGATGAACGGAGCCTGCATCGGACCGCCGTTATAATATTGCACTTCGGTACCGTCGGGCTTGGTATAGGTCAGATTCACGGATTTAATAGTATCGGGAACGGTCAAATCAAGATTAATGTGTAACGGACTGTACATCTGTTGGTTCCATACATTAGGGCAGGACGTCCATCTCGAAGCGCCACCCTCAAAGCACATGACTTCGCCTTTTAGAATGTACCCGCTAAAATCGGGATTGCCGGTAACTACAATATCGGCGCTACCGTCTCCGTTAACATCGGCAATAATAGGCGTTTCGTCGCAAGTTGCAGATCCGCAAATTTGCTTGTACAATTCTATCGGTTCGCTACCGGTTGCTCTACCGTCTAAAATACGAATATGCTTTTCATCTCGATAAATAAGCTCCATAACTCCATCATTATTTAAGTCATAGAGTGTTAGTGCTGTTTCTCCGGATGTATCGTTATGAGGTAATGTCCATTTGACATATAAATCTGTTCCGTCAAAGGCAAATGCGGTAAGTGTGTCTAATGTATTTATACATATTTCGGGATACTTTTTTCCATTGATGATTTCTCCGTCTATATCCCCAATAAAGGGATAGGAATGCGAGTCATCAAAATCAATATCAATATAATCATAAGCGACTATTGTTGTAGAAAACAATGTATCTAAGACAGGCGTCCATATCCACAACAACCATGGCTGATCATCAATAAACACAATGTCAACATTACCATCTTGATTGATGTCGGCATGCATACTTTGCCCTTCAAAAGTCCGATTAGGGGCAAAATACTCACTGTGACCGGCCAAGCTTCTCCATAGTTGCAGCGTCGGGGTTGTGTAGCGGCTGAATTTATAAATTTCCGATCCGGCAACTACTTCCGGCAATCCATCATTGTCAAGGTCGCACGCAATATGATAAGAAGTTTCAAATCCATGAAGGCTGTTGGAGCTAATATATGGCAGAGAGGCAAGTAAACTGCCGTCTTGAGAATCTATAATACTGCCTCTGGCAACAAATTCCGGAATACCGTCGCCATCAAAATCGGTAACGATAGGCATCAGACCTACATTATTTACATATGCAGTTGAATTATTTGACCATTCCTGATAAAACGTCATCGGACGTTCTCCCGGCGCGCTTGTTACCGACCAGAAAGTATTGAAACCATTCTCGCCGGCATTGAATACTCCGCGTTTTCCGCCAATATTACATAGAACTATACCGCTAGAAACAGTGCCTGCTATTGTTCCGCTGATAGGTAAAACTGATATAGAATCACCGGTCATGCCATCAAAAATATACAGTGTTTCTTCATTTAGCCCCATTGCAAAAATTTCGGCAATTCCGTCCCCGTCAATATCCCCCGCAAGCGGTGTATGGCACGTATTAACTTGCTTGTTGGTTGATGTATTCCATGCCTTTCGGATTGAGAAATCAAAAGTAGGAAATTTACCTGCGCAATCTGCAGTGTCCGGCATCAAGTTGTTCTGCGCTCCGATAAATACCGGTAAAAGCGCTAAAATAAACAACATCAGTGCTTTAAACGTTCTCATAACTTGCGATATGTTAATACAATCAATACGGGATATGTTTCCCTGATGTTACTATCATACATGTCGAACAGACGGGTGAGGATAAGACGGTTACTACGTTTTATTTCATACCGGAACTCTATCATTCCGGCATGACCCGTAAACCCGAACTTCATCTTCCCTGTTTCACTGAAATCGGTTTCGTATGGACTTGTCGTATATATTCCGGCATCAAACAGACAATCTTTGTTGCCGAAAGTTATCTTAGGAAATGCGCAAAATGGAAGTGTAGCAAACTTAATTGTATCATAATCAAGTTTTACAGTGTCTCCGGCGGCGACAATCTTTCTGATATCGGCTTTTTCGAGCTTCCATTCTCCTTTGCATGCAGCAGGCACAATTACTT
>JAITHS010000115.1 GCA_031279875.1 Tannerella sp. | reverse complement strand
ACCGCCCTCCCTGTGGTGAAAACCAACCACTACGACGACATCCAAAAGACGCTCACCGGCACATCTAACGCCAACGGCTCTTACACCTTCACCGTCCGCCAAATCCGCCAGCCTTTATCAATTACGGTTGCTTATCCCGACGTATCCAACGACGCCGTCGCTTCGTCCGACCGCATCCGGTCGCACAACGGACGTGTTTACATCACACCCGCGCAGTCCGGCACGATACGTATATATAATGTAACCGGTATAGAGACGTTTCATGCAACGGCTCTACGTGGCGAAACAATCTCCACCATATTGCCTCGCGGCATATATATCGTCGCTGTCGGCGGGAAAACGCAGAAAGTCGTTGTGCGGTAGAGGGGAGTTGAGAGTTGAGATGACGGTACCCCAAACCCTTGCAGTGGTTTCAATCCCTGCAAGTGGTTTGGAGAACGCAGACAGCCCAAACCCGTGCAGTGGTTTTAAACCCTGCAAGCGGTTTGGAGAACGCAGAAAGCCCTTGTCAGGCCTATCTTAACAGGCTGTTCCTGCCTTTGTCGGAAGGCACAGCCTGCGAAGATATAGCAAACAAGGTAGGAACCTTGTCCGAACCGCGAACCGCGTAATGACGGACGTAAGCTCCAAACCACTTGCAGGGTTTAAAACCACTGCAAGGGTTCGTGGTACCGTCATCTCAACTCTCAACTCTCAACTCATCTCGGACGAGGTAGGAACCTTGTCCGAACAGCGAACAGTGGAAGCAAGAGATGTTAAAAGTGTTTGAAAATTTGGAAAAAAGATTTGTAATTATTACTTTTGCGGCGCAATGAGTACACGACAGAAGATAATGGAGAGATTTAAGGGGCAACCTGCCTACTTTACGTTTGACGAGTTAGTGATGTTGCTTCATGCTCTTGGCTTTAAGTTGACGAACAGGGGCATGACTTCGGGTTCGCGTGTGAGCTTCAAGAATGAGGCTGCGAGTGGGATTACGATAATTGTTCACAAGCCTCACACATCAGGCGCTGCGCTACGTGAATCTACAATGAAATAGATATTAAACAGTTTGGTTTCTATGGCAAGGTCAAAGGTATGACAAAAGATTGCATTCTTTACGAGGGGGACACGATGGAAGAGTTGGAGTCGGAATTTCGGGGTGCGATAGAGGATTATTTCGAGAGTTGCAAAGAGATGGGTATAGAGCCTCGCAGGTCGTATGCGCAAGCTCTCAATATTCGCATTCCGTCGGATATTCATTACCGGATAGCGATGATGGCGGAAAATAGCGGTACGAATGCGACTGCGTTTATAAAAGATTTGTTATACAAACGATTGCAAGCGACGAATGTCCTGTCTGTTATTGATAGGCGTTTGGGGTACGGTTCTCTCTCAACTCTCAACTAAATACTGTCCTGTAAACGATTCTTTACAGGAGGCAATTTCTTTGGGTGTTCCGCAGCACACTAAATAGCCGCCGGCGTCGCCGCCTTCAGGACCGAGATCTATCACATAATCGGCACATTTGATAACGTCGGGATGATGTTCTATGACGGTGATGGTATGCCCCCTTTCGATCAGGGCATTAAAAGCTTTAAGCAAGGTTTTGATGTCGTGAAAATGCAAACCGGTAGTTGGTTCGTCAAAGATAAAATACATCTTTTCGGTGTTTTCGCGACTAAGATAGTAGGCTAATTTAACGCGCTGATTTTCACCGCCGGAAAGTGTCGATGACGTCTGTCCTAATTTGATATATCCCAGCCCTACATCTTGTAACGGTTTCATTTTACGGGCAATCTTTTTGGCTTGCGAATCTGTTTCGGCATATTGTTCAAACAATTCCATTGCCTGGTCAACTGTCATTTCAAGAATATCGGATATATTAAAACCGTGATATTCGACTTCGAGTATTTCCTGTTTAAAGCGTTTTCCGTGGCACGCTTCACATTCAAGCGTGATGTCGGCCATAAATTGCATCTCGACCGTAACACGTCCTTCTCCTTTACACTCTTCACAGCGTCCGCCTTCCTTGTTGAACGAAAAATGCGACGCCGTGTATTCCATTTGATGCGACAGCGGCAAATCGCCGTAAAGGACACGTATCTCGTCATACGCGCCGATATATGTTACCGGATTAGAGCGCGAACTTGTACCGATAGAATGCTGGTCAACAAATTCTATGGCATGGATACGTTTCACATCGCCGGTAATAGATTTACATTCAACCGAATGCGGAGCGTCGTCGAGCATTCGTTTGACGCCTGTATAGAGGATATCTTTTACGAGCGTGCTTTTGCCCGAACCGCTGACGCCCGTAACGACGGTAAAAGCGTGTAGCGGAAACTTAACGTCAATCTTTTTAAGATTATTTTTACGTGCTTCCGTGATTTGGATATATTCGTTCCATTTGCGGCTATATGGAGGCCGTTCGATACGTTCCTTACCGGTAAGATATTTTACCGTAAAACTGTCGCTATCAGGGTTGAGCGAGGCTATTTCGCCTTCATATATTACTTCTCCGCCGAGCCGTCCGGCAGCCGGTCCGATGTCGATGATATGGTCGGCAGCGCGAATTATTTCTTCATCATGCTCTACGACTACGACCGTGTTACCGGCTTCTTTCAACTGACGTAATACTTTCAGCAGCAAGGATGTATCTCGCGGATGAAGACCGATGCTCGGTTCGTCGAGAACATACATCGAGCCGGTCAAACTGTTGCCGAGCGATTTTATGATACTGATACGCTGGCTTTCGCCGCCTGATAGCGATGCCGAGAGGCGGTCTAAGGTAAGGTATCCAAGTCCCACATCAAGCATAAACTGCAATCTGTTATTTATTTCCGTCAGAAGCCGTTTTGATGTTTTAGTCTCATTATCGGTAAGTTGAAGGTTATCAAAAAACTTTTTCAGTTCTTTGACCGGCATCGTAACAAGTTCGCCGATATTTTTACCGCCGACACGCACGTATGACGCCGTCTGTTTCAATCGTGAGCCGTAACATTCCGGGCATACCGTTTTGCCTTTATAGCGCGCCATCAACACGCGAAACTGTATCTTAAACAGCCATTTATCGACATATTCAAAGAAATCGTCGATGCCTTCGACTTCTTTATATCCGTGCCAGAGCAGGTCTTTTTCCTCTTCTGTGAGGTCGAAATAAGGGCGATGTATCGGGAAATTATAATTGCGGGCGTAAAACATAAATTTGTCTTGCCATTCGCGCATCGTCTCGCTTTGCCAGCACAGCACGCAGCCTTCGTAAACCGACAGGCTTTTGTCGGGTATAACGAGGTTTTCGTCAATGCCGTTAACGGTGCCGAAACCTTGACATTTGGAACAGGCTCCGATAGGATTGTTGAAGTTGAACATCATATCCGACGGCTCTTCAAACGTAATACCGTCGGCTTCAAAGTTTTTGGAAAACTCAAATGTTTTCTCGCCTGATATTTCCACTTTAAGCCGACAAATACCGTGTCCTTCAAAGAAAGCCGTTTCGACGGAATCTGCTAATCGGTTGGCAAGCAGTTTGTCGTCGGAAACGGCAAGTCGGTCGATTACAAGTTCTATCTCATTAGCGTCGGGGATTTTGTTTTCGGGACGCATCAATATTTCTTCTAATCGTAACATTTTGCCTTCGGTTTCGACGCGCGTGTAGCCTTCTTTCATCAATATGGCAAGATGTTCTTTAACAGAGCGGTTTTTTGCCGGTATGACAGGCGCATAGACGGCAAATTTTGTACCTTCGGGATATGACAGCGCTTTTTTTACTACATCTGATGTATTATGTTTCTTGACTTCCTGTCCCGAAACGGGCGAAATCGTTTTGCCGACGCGGGCAAACAGCAGCCTCATATATTCATAAATCTCCGTTGACGTGCCTACGGTAGAGCGCGGATTGCGGACGCTCACTTTCTGTTCCAGAGCGATAGCAGGCGGAATACCCTTTATATAGTCGCATTCGGGCTTGTTCATCCGGCCTAAAAACTGTCGAGCGTATGACGAGAGGCTTTCGACGTAGCGACGCTGCCCTTCGGCATAGAGAGTATCGAAAGCGAGCGACGATTTGCCGCTGCCCGACAGTCCGGTAACAACGGTAAATGTGTCGCGAGGTATCATCACATCAATGTTTTTGAGGTTATTTACTCGCGCTCCTTTTACTTCTATAAATCCGTCATCGTCTAACCGTACCCTGTCATCCATTCTATTTGTTTTGTTCCAGAAAATCACGAATATTACCTACCGAAGCGTCTTTGAGGATAACTGTCTTGTCGGCGCCAAGAAAATAAAGCGTCGGGATAGCTTTAAGGTCGTAAACCTGTTGTTCTCTGACATCGAGGCAATGTGCATTGAGCCATTCCGACGGTACTTCTTTGGCATATTTCTTCCACAAGTCCATATCATGGTCGGTATATACGCACAAAACGCGAAGTTTGCCTGCCGACACTGCGTCGGTTATTTGTGACGTCATTTTCATCATCTTCATCGTTTCCTGACATTCATGACATCCGGGGTTGTAAAACATCAGTATCGTGTATTTTGTATTGATGCCGTAAAGACTGGTCTTGGAACCGGTAATCGTAGTGCAGGTGAAATTGTTGGCTTTCATGCCGGGGCGATTTTTGTACGCCAGTTTGAGAAGTTCCGACGGTCTGATTTTGGATTCCGGCTTTATTGACGACAAATTAACGATGTGTTCGAGGAAAGGGATGAAATACTCGTCGTTACGCATCGGTGAGTTAGGGTCATAGAGGTAATGCTCTGCCGTCTTGAAAAAGAAATTATACATTACCGGCGACGCTAATGCCGACGTCATCAGTTTGTTGATGCCTTCCGACCACTTTTCTCTTGTGGTATAGGGGAATACCGTCAAAAAATCAGCAAAAGCCCGCTCCGTAATATCCGGCGCATGACAATACATCGTGTCGGCAAACGGAAACTTGTCCCAGAAGTGCATAATGATATATGCTGCCCGCTGTGATGGGTCTGTAACCATTGTAGGCGGTGTAACGCGCTCGAAAGCCGGCAGTTTCGGCTTTTCGGGTTCTTTTTTTGTCTCTGTTTTTGTAGTGCATCCTATAATAATGAATGCCGCTAAAAATATATTTACTGTCACTCTCATTGTATAAAGTTTTTAAATGAATATTTTTAAGAGAATTAAAATTGCCAGCAAAATTATAATAGAACCTACAATTTTGTTGACAATTTTTAATCCTCTAATATTAAACCAGTTGCGCATTAGAGATATAATAAACGTGATAAACAGCCACCAGATTACCGTGCCAGCAAATACGCCTGCCAAACCTGCAATAGTCATCCTGAGAGAATGTTCCGGCAAGACAAAGCCAAACTGGGCGTACAATCCGATAAACATAAATACTATCAGCATGTTACTCAATGTAAATAAGAACGCGGTAACTAAATCTTTTACAAGTGTCTGGCTTTTTTCGCTGTTCTTTTTAAGTGTCATAACAGGATTGCTTCTGAAAATATAACAGCCGAAGAATATAATTACTATGCTGCCGAAAATCTGCAATGACTGCTGGTGAGCCTCTACAAAATTGACTACCAAGCCCATAAACAGGCTTGTGCCGATAGCATAAAACATATCCGACAGCGCTATACCTGCGCCCGACACAAAGCCCGACAGTTGCCCTTTGGCAAGTGTCCTTTGAACACAAAGCATTCCGCTCGGACCCATCGGTATTGATACTAACAGTCCTATTATTATACCTTTATAGAATAACTCCAACATCTATGGAATAATCATACCTGACATTTTCTTTGCTACACTAATCCGCTGTCTTTCAGCACTTGATTGACTTTGCGGGTAGCATCTGCCGATGCTTTGAAAGCGGCTTTCTCTTCATCCGAAAGCGGATAATTGAGGATTTGCTCGCAGCCGTTTTTGCCGAGTATAACCGGTACGCCGATTACGAGGTCGTCTTCGCCGTACTCGCCTTCCAACAGTACCGCGCTTGCAACTACGCGCTTGGCGTCGTTGATGATGGCTTCGGCCATGAATGCCGATGCTGCGCCCGGAGCATACCATGCTGATGTGCCGAGCAAACCGGTCAGAGTAGCGCCGCCGACTTTCGTTGCTGCTACGATTTCTTCCAACGTTGATTTCGGAAGTATCTGACTTACAGGCACTCCTTTACATGTTGCAAGTGAAACGAGCGGCACCATCGTTGTATCGCCGTGACCGCCGATAACGGTTGCTTCAACGTCGTTGATATTGACGCCGAGCGCCTGACTGAGGTTGTACTTGAAGCGTGCGCTGTCTAATGCGCCGCCCTGACCCAAAACGCGGTTGCGCGGCAAACCCGAAATCTTCGCCGTCAGATAAGCCATAGCGTCCATCGGGTTGCTAACGATGATGAGAATAGCGTCGGGCGAAGCGTTTAAAGCGCTGTCAACAACCGACTTAACGATGCCCGCATTGACGCCTATCAACTCTTCGCGCGTCATGCCCGGCTTGCGGGGAATGCCCGATGTGATGATAACGACGTCGGAACCGGCTGTTGCAGCGTAATTGTTGGTTACACCTGTAACGCGCACTTTCGTGTCGGTCAGCGAAGCCGACTGCATGATGTCCATCGCCTTACCTTCGGACACGCCTTCCTTAATATCTATCAATACTATTTCAGATGCCGCATTACGTTTGGCAAGAACGTCGGCGCATGTGGCTCCCACATTTCCCGCGCCGATAACTGTTACTTTTGACATAATCTTCTGTATATTAAATGTTTATTAATTAATATGTTGTTATAAAACGCCACAAAGTTACAATTTTTTTTCCATTTGGCGAAAATTTTATTTCTTTTTTATTAAAACTTTCCAGTAATTGCCTGTTTGGGTTTGTTCGAGAATTTCATGACCTTCGTTGCGGACAGAGCCGGGAACGTTGGCTATCGGTTGCCCGTCATCAAGCAGAATTTCGAGCGTATCGCCCGTCTGCATCGTCGAAAGCAGGATTTTGGTTTTTACAAAATTCATAGGACAGGCTACGCCGCGAAGGTCTTGGTGCTTTATTACGGCGGATTGCAAATCCGTCCCAACAGCGGTGTTTATTCCAACTACATTTTTAAATTGCAACGAATCATCCATATTTCCGTATAGTTCAATAACGGTGTCCGCCAGAGCGAAAATATCATCACGTAAAATGCTGTAACCAAACTCATTATCATTGTTACAAGTTGTAGTAACTATCTTACGGAAACGTTCGTTAACCAATCCTGTGTCAATGAAATGACTGATAAACAGGTTGAAAACGTCTTCTGTGGTCTTCGGTTCGGCGCCGCGTGTAACGAGCAGCATACGCGAAGCCGAGAACGCCGTATCGTAGAGCAATCGGTTGATTTTCGATGCGGAAGTCTCTGTTTCAAGCGCTTTTCGATAGTCGAGTATATTGTTTCTGTCAACGTCAATCATATCGAACAGACCGGCAGAACATTCCGCCTGCCCGCGTTCCACAATGCTGAACGGCGTATCGGCTCCCCAATCGTAATAATAATTTTTATCGTCCTCGAAAGAAGGAATTGCCTTGTATTCATCAAGCAACTGCCTCGCAAATATCTGTCCGTCGGATTCCAAATATTCGGTCAAAGTCAGTCCCGTAGCGTCGTTGAGATAAGCCTTTAATAGCCGACGTACAAAAACGGGTACATCATGAGCGCTGATATTGCCGACAGGCTGCGACAGTTGCGGCTTTTCGTCGCGGTGGGCAGCAAGCCAAACCTGATAACCCGGATAGACGCGGTCGTTGCGGAGAATTTTGCCGGAAAAGCCGATATCGGCAAGAAAATGTTGCCCGCACGAGTTAGGACATCCGGATATGTGTATTTTCACATCCGCAAGGCGGTCGAGGTCGAGGTCGCTACGCAGCAATTCCCTGCGTATGGCGGACGATAAACCTTTCGCCAGTCCTATACCCAATCGACAAGTGTCGGCGCCGGTGCAGGATATAAGATTATTCGCAATAACGGACTTGTCTGATTCCGGACAAACGTCTGTTATAATTCCGTACAGTCCCGGTAGTGCGCTTTTGGGGATATTGCGAAGTCTGATGCTCTGCTCGTTGGTAAAACGCAGAGTATCTTTACCAATATTATTGATATATAGCAATAAACGTTGCAGTTCTGATATTGCCTTTTCATTGTTGATGTGTATATTTCCGTGAATGACAGGGATATAAACGCTGTAATAACCTTCCTGACGCTGTTTTGTGACGTAGCGCGATTGCCAAATATCGAACCCCTGTACG
>JAITHS010000114.1 GCA_031279875.1 Tannerella sp. | reverse complement strand
TAGAGAAAGCGACTTTCGGAATTAGTTACGACGATGTCATAACGTTTGTCGGCTCGTGTTTTGCAGATAATATCGGCAGCAAAATGATTGAATGTAAGTATGATACCGACGTTAATCCGTTTGGGACGCTTTTCAATCCGTCATCGGTCGCTGCCGCCTGTCGAATGCTGATGCGTCCGCGAGAGTTTGATGTCGCAGACCTGACTTTTTACGACGGTTTGTACCACAGTTTCATGCACGCGGGAAAGTTTTCCGACACATCGGCCGAAAACTGTCTGACGCAAATCAATACTGCGCGAACAGCGTCGGCAACACACTTCAAACGTGCTAACAGACTGATAATTACCTTCGGAACAGCGTTTGTATATGTCTTGAAAGATTCCGGAATGACGGTTGCAAACTGCCACAAACTTCCGGCAACGTATTTCGCGCGTAAAATGCTTTCCGTCAAAGAGATAATCGATGAATGGAGTAGATTGATAACCGACATGAAACGTTTCAATCCATCGATAAGAATTGTGCTGACAGTTAGCCCGATACGTCATTTCAAAGACGGCGCTCATCTTAATCAAGTCAGCAAATCAACTTTGATGCTTGCCGTTCATGGTTTGACGAAAATATTTGACACAACGGTGTCTTACTTCCCTGCTTATGAGATTGTTATTGACGAACTACGCGACTACCGGTTTTATGCCTCCGACATGCTGCATCCATCGCCGGTGGCTATCGACTATATTTGGGAAAAGTTCTGCTGCGCATACATGGACGAAGCAACCAATGAATTGATGAGAGAAGTATCTGCAATCAATAAGTCGCTGAACCATAGACCTATAGACCCAAACTCCGAAGCCCACCTAAACTTTATCCGACAGATAATGTCAAAGATAGAAAGCCGCAAGGATTTGAGACGGCTTTTTAAAAAGGATGGAGACAACGTTAAAGTATATTAAATAATACCGACAATGTAGCAAAACTCACAAAAAAGTAGTACTTTTGTGGTCAAATTAGGGATAATATTATCCTTATATGAATGATTATAAACAAATTAAACCGTTTCGGATGGCTACAAATAAAAGAAGATTTATACCTTTTTTCAACTCCCAACTGATTTCCGTTGTGAGTATTTCGCTCGTTTTGTTCTTGCTCGGTATTATTCTTATTATCACCTTTTTAGGAAAAGAACTGTCGCATTACGTTAAAGAACATATCTCAATATCGATGGTGCTTAACGAAGATCTCAACGACCGGAAAATCAATACCGTACGTAGCGAACTTGAAAAAGAACGTTTCGTTAAGGCAACGGAATATATCTCAAAAGAGCAGGCCTCGCGTGAAATGCAGGAAGAGTTAGGCGAAAAGCCCGAAACGTTTCTCGGTTTCAATCCTTTTAAGGCGTCGATAGAAGTTTATCTGATGGCCGACTATACCCATCCCGACAGCCTTGCGATGGTAAAGGAGAAACTGGCGAAATACGGCGGCGTATCGTCGGTAGAATATCCCAAAGACATGATGCAAACAGTAAACCGCAATATCAGACGCATCAGTTTAATACTTCTTACGCTGCTTTCGGTGCTGATAGTCATCTCTTATGTGCTGATTAGCAACACAGTAAAACTGATGATATACTCAAAACGGTTTTTGATTTACACCATGCGCCTTGTAGGAGCGACGCCCAATTTTATCCGTCAGCCTTTCCTGCGCCTCAATCTCTTCGCCGGACTTATAGCAGGTGTCATTGCAATAATAATGCTATGGTTATCGTTATATTATTTGAAAAATAAAGGACTTGATATCAACGAAATCATAATCCTCAATACGATGTTGCTTATTTATGCACTCATATTGGCGGCAGGAGTAATGATATCGGTAATGGCGGCTTATTTTGCCGTCAACAAGTATCTCAAAATGGCTCGCGGAAAATTGTATTACATTTAATAATAAAAAGATATGAAAGATTTTGCATTTGGAAAAGAAAATTTCTTGCTGATAATCGCAGCAATAGTGTTTTTGATAACCGGATTTGCGCTAATGAGCGGCGGTGGAGCGTCCGACAGTGTTTCGTTTAGTAACAAACTGTTTGACACTCAACGAATTGCAGTAGCGCCGTTCATGACCGTCATCGGTTTTGCCCTCGTGATAGTGGGAATACTGATTAAACCGAAAGATAAAGCGCCCGAAGAACCCGTCAAGAAAGCATGAACTCGCTCGAAGCCATTATTTTAGGTATCATTCAGGGACTTACCGAGTTTCTGCCGGTGAGTAGTAGCGGTCATCTGGCTATTGTCGGGACACTGTTCGGACTTAACGGCTCCGAAAACCTCGCTTTTGCAGTAATAGTCCATGTAGCGACGGTTTTCAGCACATTGTTCGTACTTCGTAAAGAAATCGCAGAACTATTCGGCGGGCTGTTTGCTTTCAAATGGAACGATCAAACCAAGACCGTTGCCAAGTTGTTGCTCTCAATGCTTCCCGTCGCTGTCGTAGGTTTGTTTTTAAAAGATAAAGTAGAAGAAGTTTTCGGAAGCGGCTTGCTGATAGTCGGTTGTATGCTGATAATCACGGCATTACTGTTACTGTTTGCTATATGGGCGCGTGGTGTTATAGTCGGCGCCGGAAAAGACGGCATTTCTTATCGCGATGCATTCATCATCGGTATCGCGCAGGCAATAGCCGTAATGCCCGGTCTGTCGCGTTCGGGTTCTACTATCGCTACCGGTATCATGCTGGGCAACAACAGCGAAAAAGTCGCCAAATTCTCGTTTCTGATGGTCATAATACCTGTTATGGGCGAGGCTTTGCTCGACGGCGTTAAACTGTTATCGTCGGATGTAGTCAAATCGGAAAGCGCATTCGGTGCAATACCCGCAGGCGCAGCCATTTTCGGTTTTGCAGCCGCTTTTATCACCGGACTGCTGGCTTGTAAATGGATGCTCAACATTGTCAAAAGCGGCAAACTGCTCTATTTTGTTTACTATTGCACCGCTATTGGCGTATTTGCTATATTATACTCACAATTAGTAAGTTAATATGGATTTTGAAGCTGGTGAAGTAGTTTATTTCAACAAACCGTTAGACTGGACTTCATTTGATTTGGTTAACAAATTCCGGTACAAACTGTCGAGAGCGTTGAAAGTCAAAAAGATAAAGGTCGGACATGCCGGTACGCTTGACCCTAAAGCGACAGGAGTGATGATACTCTGCACCGGACGGGCTACAAAGCGGATAGAAGAACTTCAGGCTCATACTAAAGAGTATGTAGCAACGCTCAAACTTGGAGCCACAACACCGTCATTCGATCTCGAAAAGGAAATCGACGCCGTTTATCCCATAGAACATATTACCCGTGAGGCTGTAGAGACGGCTCTGATGAAGTTTAAGGGCGTAATAGAGCAGGTGCCGCCGTCGTTTTCGGCTTGTATGATAGAAGGCAAGAGGGCTTACGAACTTGCCCGCAAAGGCGAGGAGGTCGCCTTAAAACCTAAAACACTGATAATCGACGAGATAGAACTGCTTGATTACAGTCTGCCGGATATTAAAATACGTGTCGTATGCAGTAAAGGCACGTATATCAGGGCTTTAGCAAGAGATATCGGCGTAGCGCTGCAATCGGGCGCTCATCTGATAGAACTTGTGCGTACCCGCGTAGGAGATGTAACGCTTGACCGCTGCATCACGCCGGATGATATTGATATTCTATTCAATTAAAAATTACGAATTAAAAATTACGAATTACGAAACAACAAAATATATGAAACTATCGAGATATAAATTTACACTGCCACAACATCTTGTTGCGCAGTATCCGGCGAAATACCGCGACGAATCACGCCTCATGGTCGTACATCGCGACAAAGGCAAAATAGAACACAAACTATTCAAAGACCTTATCAAGTATTTCGGTAAGGGAGATGTCTTTATTATGAATAATACGCGCGTCTTTCCTGCTCGCATGTACGGCAACAAGGAGAAGACCGGCGCCCGTATTGAGGTATTCCTTCTGCGCGAACTCAACCCTGAAATTAATCTTTGGGACGTCCTCGTTGATCCTGCCCGCAAGATACGCATCGGCAACAAGATGTATTTCGGCAAAAACGATTCATTAGTAGCAGAAGTCATCGACAATACAACCTCGCGCGGACGTACTCTGCGTTTCCTCTATGACGGCTCGCACGATGAGTTTAAGAACGTACTCTTCAGCATCGGCAAGACACCCCTGCCGGAATATATCACACGCGAACCCGAAGAAGATGATGCAGAGCGGTATCAAACGATTTTTGCCACAGAAGAAGGCGCCGTTGTAGCTCCCGCCGCAGGGTTGCACTTCAGCCGAATACTGATGAAAAAATTGGAAATCAAAGACGTCAAGTTTGAGTTCATCACAGTCCATTCCGCTCTCGGAAACTATCGCGAAATAGACGTCGAAGACTTGTCAAAACATAAAATGGATTCCGAACAGATGATAATACCGCAGTCGGTAGCCTCTTCGGTCAACAACGCCATAGATAAAGGAAAAAAAATATGTGCCGTAGGAACTTCCGTCATGCGCGCCATAGAATCGTCGGTAAGCGCCGACCGTCATCTCAAAGAATACGAAGGCTGGACAAACAAATTCATCTTCTCCCCGTATGACTTCAGCATAGCTAACAGCATGATAACTAATTTCCATACACCGTTCTCGTCGCTCTTGATGTTGACGGCAACTTTCGGCGGCTACGAACTCATTATGGATGCATACCAAACCGCTATCAAGGAAGAATACCGCTTCTGTGCTTATGGCGATGCGATGCTGATTCTTTAATTATCAATGGTTTATCTCGGTTTAGGCAGTAATATCGGCGACCGTCGCAGCAACATCCGGCAGGCTGTAGAACTGATACGCGAACGTGTCGGAGAGATTCACAAATTGTCGTCGCTCATCGAAACGGAACCGTGGGGATATGATTCGTCCGAAAAATATATCAACGCCGTCATTTCTCTCGAAACAACGTTGACGCCGCTACAACTGCTGCAAACAACACAACAGATAGAACGCGACATGGGAAGGACAACAAAGTCGCTTGACGGTATCTATGCCGACCGCATAATCGACATCGACATACTTATCTATAACGACCTGAAAATCAATACTCCACAATTGACTGTCCCTCATCCGCAAATGTATCGGCGCGATTTTGTAATGCAACCGCTCAAAGAAATTGCCGATAGCAATAACTTATTCACAATTTTTCAATAAATAATGGAAGATAAAGATTTAAAATGGCAAGTACTTGAAAGTGAGTACCTTTTTCGCGAACCATGGTTTACAGCCCGACGCGACAAGTGCCTGATGCCTACCGGCACGATTATACCGGCATATTACGTATTTGAATATCCCGACTGGATCAATACAATAGCAATAACTAACGATGAGCAGTTTGTCTTTGTCAGACAGTACCGACATGCGCTCCAAAGCATTAATTATGAACTTTGTGCCGGTGTGATTGAAGACGGCGAAACACCCCTCGAAGCCGCCCGACGAGAACTGTGGGAAGAAACCGGCTTCGGAGAAGGCGAGTGGGAAGAGTTTATGACTATTGCCCCTAATCCTTCTGCCGGCAACAACCGGACGCACTGTTTCATTGCACGTGGAGTGTCGAAAATCGACACACAACACCTCGAACCGTCGGAAATGATTACCGTACATCTTTTTGATTATGCGCAAGTCCTTGATCTTCTGCATCATAACGAAATAGTTCAGTC